>CBFGVX010000014.1:0-55701 GCA_965652425.1 uncultured bacterium
AACTTCTCGACCCGGTTCTCGTTCCGCATCTCCGAGAACGGCGGCGCCGTTTTCGACATGAACACCTCCAACGGGGCCGACGGCATCGTGTTCGTGATCCAGCCCGTCGACAGCTCGCTCGGCGGCCTCGGCCAGGGCATCGGGTATCAGGGCATCCCGAGCTCACTCGGTGTCGAGTTCGATACCTGGGGTAACGCCGCCAACAACGATCCCAGCCAGAGCCATGTCGGCATCAACATCAACGGCAGCGTCAACCACAACTCGGGACTCCCCACCGCCACCATCTCCGGCCCCGAGCTCGACGAGAACGCGGACCGCTGGTACGCCTGGATCGAGTACGACGGCACCACCCTCGATGTCTACCTCTCGCTCGACGAGCAGCGACCAGACGAGCCGCTGATCACGACCGAGATCGACCTCGTTGATATCCTCGGCCAGACCAACGCCTACATCGGCTTCACCTCCGCCACCGGGGCCGCGTGGGCTAACCACGACATCATCGACTGGGCCTACGGCGGACTCTGCGCCGGCGATGTCAACGACGACGGCGTCGTCAACCTCGACGACCTCAACGCTGTCCTCACCGCCTTCGGGACCCAATCTGAATCCGGCGATGCCAACGGCGACGGCTTCACCGACCTCGAGGACCTCAACATCGTCCTCACCGAATTCGGCGACGAGTGCGTCTGACCACGCACACCGCGCAGCCCCTACAAACCGAATCCCTCCGCTCGCCCCAGCACGGGCACGGTTCACCTGAGCGGATCTGAATCGGACACTCCCGCCGGAAGCGCTCCGCTTCCGTCCAAGGAGGTTCCGATGCACCGTTCTGTTCTCGTGGCTCTTTCCGCGATATCCGTGGCCCCCGCGGCGGCGGTCGCTGGCCCCATATTTTCCAGTTCCGTCGGTCAACCCGGCGATGTCATCCAGCCGCTTTCCCCGGATGTGCTCGAGGCCCGCTTCCGCGCCGACACCACCAACTGGGACATGCGCCTCGAAAACAACGGTTCACCCGCCCCCGGCGAGAACCAGCTCAACCTCGCCAACGGCCTCGGGGCTTTCCGCGACCGGACCTTCGATTTTTCGCTCTCCTATTCCAGCGAACTCGATCGCGTGGCCTGGACCGTATCCCGCTCGAGCGGCCTCACCGGATCGCTGTTCTTCGACGCTGCCGAGCTCGCCTCCTTCAACACCGTGAAGTTCGCCACCGGCGCGAGCCGCTCCAGTGCAACCGTCAGCGACCTCTCCTTCAGCGGCCTGGGCCATTCCCTCGACGCATGGCCCTCGCTGTCCGCATCGTCGAGCGGGAACTCCTACGCCGAGACCTACCTCTTCTTCGGCAACAGCGCCGACCTCTTCGCCGGCGACTGGACGCTCAGCGGCAAAGTTCGCTTCGGGGACTTCACGCACAACAACCCCAGCGAGGGCGCGAAGGTCACTCTCAAGCTCTACCAGGCCGCTGAGATCCCTTCGCCCGGAGGCATCGCCGCCCTCGGGCTCGCGGCGGGGTTCTGCATGGCCCGCCGTCGGCGCGCCTGATCCGCCGCATCCAGCACTCTGTTCCGGGCCGGTTCCGCTCTGCGGGGCCGGTCTTTTCGTTCCGCGCGATCCGCGCTCCTACACTCTGGGTCCGATGGCCGACGACCCCGACCACCTCATCGAAGACGAGGACGGCTTTCTGCCCTCCGACACGCCACCGCCCTGGGGCACCGAGTCGGACGAGCAGCGCCTCAGCCGCCTGCTGCGCAAGGCGCGCGACCTGCCCAAGTCGCCCGGCGTGTACCTCATGAAAGACCACAAGGGCGTGGTACTCTATGTCGGCAAGGCCGCGAACCTCCCCGACCGCACCGCGAGCTACTTCGTGCCCTCGGCCGACCTCGGCCCCAAGAAGCAGCCGATGCGCGAACTGGTCCACGACTTCGAAGTCCTGCTCTGCGAGGGCGAGTGGGAAGCGCTGCTTACCGAGAACCGGCTCATCAAGGACATCCGCCCCCGCTTCAATGTTCGCCTGATCGACGACAAGACCTTCCCCTACCTCGTCGTCACCAAGAACGAGGACTACCCGCGCGTCTTCATCACCCGCAACCCCACCGGCCTCGGTGAAGCGGGCGACGAGATCCCCTACATGAAGGGCGCCCGCCTCTTCGGCCCCTTCACCCATGTCAGCGCGCTCCGGGAAGCCCTGCAGATCATGCAGCGGATCTTCAAGTTCCGCACCTGCAAACTCGACATCGTCGCCGGCGACGAGAAGAACCGCTTCTTCCGACCCTGCATCCTCCACGCCATCGGCCAGTGCACCGCGCCCTGCGCCGACAAAGTCTCCCCAGAACGCTACGCCGGCGACATCGACCGCCTCACCCGCTTCCTCGGCTCCAAGCGCTCCAGCGTCCTGCGCGAGATGAAGCAGGAAATGGAACAGTTCGCCGCCGATCTCAAGTTTGAACAGGCCGCGGCGATCCGCGACCAGATCAAGTCCATCCAGAAGCTCTCCGAGCGCGGCAACATCCGCGACGGCTGGCAACCCGAGAGCGAGATCGGCTACATCGACCCACTCAAAGGCCCGCGCTCCCTCGCCAAAACCCTCGGCCTCGATCAGCCGCCCCGCTGCATCGAGGCCATCGACATCGCGCACTTGCAGGGCGGCGAGACCGTCGGCTCCAAGGTCTGCTTCATCGACGGCAAGCCCTTCAAGGACGAGTACCGGCGCTACCGCATCCGCTCGGTCGAGGGCGGCAACGACGACTACGCCTCCATCCGCGAAGTCGTCTCGCGCCGCTACCGCGAGGCCGGCCAGGGCCACGAGCTCTACCCCGATGTCATCCTCATCGACGGCGGCCTCGGCCAGCTCCACGCCGCGATGCAAGCCCTCGAAGGCATGGACCGCAAGCCGCCGATGGTCATCTCGCTCGCCAAGAAGGAAGAGCTGATCTATGTGCAGGAGAAATCAGAACCCATCCGCCTCGGACGCGAGAACCTCGGCCTGAAACTCTGCCAGGCCATCCGCGATGAGGCCCACCGCTTCGCGCAGCACTACCACCACATCCTCAGGCGCAAGAAGACGATCGGCGAATGACGACATCGCCGGGTGGCATAATCTTCGCGCAGCGAAGCCCACGGGCTGCACGACCGGATGAGGGGGCGGCCCGAAACCTCCGACCGCTTCGGTGCGAGACGCGGATGTCAGTAATCGGCCAATCACGCTCGCACCTCCGGTGCGAACCCCTCACCCCAACCCTCTCCCTCAAGGGGAGAGGGAGCCGAACATCTCAAACCCCCAGCCGCTCGCGCTCCGCTTTGATCGCATCGATGCAGAACTGGATGTGCTCCGCCGCGAACCCCTCATCGTCCGCCGGCTTCACCAGCCCGCGCATGTCCTCGATGCCCTCGGCGATGTCCTCCCGGCTCACCGCCGCGGCGAACGACTTGTCCTTCAGCTTCTTGCGCACCGACTTCGCCTCCAGCGTCGCGACCCCCTCCGGGCGAACCTTCGAGCAGGCCACGATGAACCCCGACAACTCATCCACCGCGAACAGCGTCTTCGCCATCGCCGACTCCCGCGCCACGCCCGTGTACGGCGCGTGCCCGAGGATCGCCGTGCGGATCTCCTCGTCCACACCGAGCGACGCCAGATGCGCCACCCCCACCGTCGGATGCTCCGAAGCGTCCGGGTGCTTTTCGTAGTCAAAATCGTGCAGCAGCCCGGCGACGACCCAGCGATCGGTCTCGCCCGGATCCAGCTTCGACGCGTACGCCCCCATGCACGCCGCGACGCACTCCATGTGCACCCGCAGCGCTCCGCTGGCGGTCCACTCGTGCATCAAATGCCGGGCCTGATCGATGGTCATGTTCATGCGGGGAGTGTAGCGAGCCCTATGCCCGGACCGACTCGCGCAGCTCACGCTTCCAGACCCATATCACCCCGCCCGCCGCGATCAAGATAAGGAGTGCGCTCCACAACCCCTTCAGCACTGGCGTGGCCCAGTCCTCAAACCGCTTCTCGACAATCTCGACACGCTCTCCTCTCCCAAAGAACCCAGTACTCCCGATCGTCTCCGGCACATTTGCGGCATCGCTGTTGTGCCAACCATGTGACAGTACCCGCTCGATCGATCGTTCTTGCACCCGCCCTCCGAGTCGAACAGCTAACTCTGATGCCGCGGCCGCGCTACCTGAATCCGACACAATCCATGCCGAAGATTCATCGTCGCGGATAACCACGACACGATGCTCGCCCGCTTTGAACTCAATCTTCTCGATCATCGGCGCATCAGGCCCGATGAACTGTACCCACCCTTCACCGCTCGCTCGAAAACCAACACCTCCGTCACCGATCTCGCCAACGCGCACCGCCTCCCCGTAAACAGGTATGTACGAGACTAGCCCGAGAAAAGCGACTCCGAAAAAGCCAACCACGCCAGAAGCTGTAAAGCACCAACCCGCGAACCGAGTCAATCTCTCGATACTGTTGGCCATCGGATCTTTCAGATGCACCCCGCACTCCGGACAGTCAGCCGCATCCTCAATTCCCGCCAGCGAGTATCCGCACGCCAGACAGCGCCCGGGCTTCGTGTTCAGGAAGCGGATAAGCAGCCAGAACCAAAATACAAACTGCAGGGAGATCAGAACAATCAGAAGCATCACCATGATCAAAGTTCCGACTGCGAAGAGATCGACTGTTCAATACCGCTTACGCTGAATCCACACTGTGAGTGTACTGGCGATCATCCCGCCTTCGAAACCCATGGATTGTATCTCGACACCCACCACACCCCGGCCGCGGCGAGCAGCGTCAGAGCCGCCGCTGCCGCGAGGTTCACGATCTGGCCTGACCGATTGTACAGATTCTTTGAGTCGATTCGCGCATGATCGCTCTGCTGCATCGCCTGCGATGAGCCGATTATCTCTGGTGCTGTGAACGGCCAAGTTCGGTCCCAGTGATGAGCGAGCAACTGGTCGAGCGTTCGGGCGGACACCGCCAGTTTCAGGCGCGATTCGATGTCCGAGTCGTTTGCATCGCTCAGGTCGTCGGCGTGGACCCAGACATTCTTCGCAGGATCGCGCATCAGCCAGACCTGGTCGAGTCCTGAGGCGATGTCGAGTCGGTCCACATCCGGCACCGACGCACCAACAAGGATCGGACCTCTCAGGAGTCCGGATCCGCGTGCTTCGAAGGTCGCTCCAGCGGGCTCGATTCGTCCGGCGTAGATGACCTCGCCCCAGAGCGGCAGACGCGGCTCAGCGAACACGAAACCTATGCTGAGCAGCACAAACGCGACCGTGATGAGCCCGCACCGTGCGGCGTACTTTTTCAGCCGCCGCAGGTCCGCCGCCCAGCCGGATGAATCCGGCTCCCATGCGCACTCCGGGCATCGCTTGGTTTCGAGTCCGATCATGGAGTAGCCACAGGCCTGGCACCGCTGCGGATCGACAAACAACCGTCGCAGCAGAAGGAGTGACCACGCCACGAAAAGCACAAGACCCAGAACCAGAAGGTACGCCTGCAAACCTGCGGAGGTTAGGGCGAGGGTGTTGCTCATATCGAGATTTTAGCTGGCGAGCTCCCGGCGGTTGATAGTCCGTCGATGACGCCAAGCCCAAAGACAATCAGCAGCCCAGAGAGCGTCCAGACAACCAGGATGCCGATGATCGCCGGTTTCTGGCTGTATCTCCCGGGTCCGTGCTTCGCTATGGGCACAATCGATGTCGGGAGCGGCTGCATCGCCATCACTTGGAAGTAGTTCGACTGGACACGCCGTTCCAACCCATTCTCGCCCCAACTCTCGGTCAAGGCCGCATCAATCAATGGCGTGTGCTCCGCGTCAACTCCGAGACGAGCGATGACATCGTCCGCATCCACGAGAACACCGTTGAGGTCGGTCCAGGGATCGGATTCAGACTCTCTCCGAACATCAAAGCGATTCTGGTTGCCTGCAAATTCGATGGTCTGTGGTTCAGGCATCTCCCTCCCGGTGAACGGGGGGACCCAACCCCTAGTGCGTCCTCTCACGGTGACGGTTCCCGTGGGACCGGTAATGATCCAATGCTGGTAGCTGCTGACCTGCTGCGGGAACATCTGCGGCGTCTTCCACATTACGAGTGAAGTAATACTCGCCATTGCCAGAATGATCACCGTTCCGTACAGAGCGCGGCGATGCGCTACCTCAGGGGCACCGCGTCGGTCCGCGATATGTTCGCGCCCGCACTCCGGACAAACATTGGAAGGAACGCCCACTTTGCTGTAGCCACAATACGCGCAGACACCAACACGCGGTCTCCGCGGCCACATGCGAACCGCGATCCTGAACAGGACATACATCAGAATGACGAAGAGCAGAAGCGTCTCGATACCACCCATGAATCAACTCCTTGGCTGACTATTCACAACCGCTTCACCACACTCGGCTGACCCATCAGAAAGGTGATCTCGAGTTCGTCCCCCGGGGCGGGCGGATCCAGAATCAGATGGCTCGGCAAACGCAGGGCAACCGGATCCCTCGCCGGTTCATCGAGCGGCGACAGCGCGGTGTCGTAGTACACATCGCCGTGGATGTCGGCCTTCTTCACGCCGCGCACCACGAAGGATGCGCTGCCCATCATGGGGAGTCCGGGGTTGGTCATGGCACCAGACTAGCACGGTATCCCGAGAGCACCACGAAAAAACCGGGGCCACGCGATCACTTGGCCCCGGCTCGGGACGATCCCGAATGTGATCCGTTTCTGACCTGATCCCGAGAACTCACACTACGCCAGCAGGTCGATCAGACTCCCGCTGACCTCGTCCGCCGCTTTCACGAACGCCGCCGCGGCGGAGTACTGCGTCTTCGCCGCGATCATCTGCACCATGGCTTCAGCAGGATCGCCCTTTGCCTGACCACGCACCGTGCTCGACAGTTCCACCCGGTCCACCGCCGGCACACGCCCGCTGCTGGTCCCGAGGCCGAACGCCTCGACCACACCGATCCCCGCCGAGTTCACCGCCGCCGCAGCGCGCTGCATCCCCATCGCGGCGGTCGCCATCAGCGAGCCGGAACCGACAGAAGATGAAAGCGGAGCGATGCTCATACCCCATGAACATCGAATATCGCGGCCCCCCGGTCACGCACCGGGTCGCAACGACCGGGTGATCGGTTCGGGATGGAACGGTAAGACCATCTGTACGGCTCACAGGTGGCACCGGTCTCCGACCGGTGCATGCACTGGTCAGAGACCAGTGCCACCAAGCAAACCCCTCATCCGCCCCCTTCGCGGCCACCTTCTCCCGCGAGCGGAGAAGGAGCAACCCTCACCGCTGCACCAGCACATACTCCAGCACCTTCACCACCTGCTCCGGAGTCTGCGTGACCGCCAAGGCCGCGGCGTCCACCTCCTTCAGCGCGTGCGTCAGTTCCGGATCGTGCATCACGATCAGCGGCTTGCCCAGCGCCACCGCCTGCCCGGCGTCCATCGCCGCGTTCCATTCGCGGTACTTGCCCGCGAAGCGGACCACGACCGCGTCGGCCGTGCGGATGTGATGGCGCGTGCGGATCGCGTTGACCTTCGCGCTGGCATTGTCCTTCACCCAGCCGGTCGGGTTCTCGCCGAGCAGCTCGTGCCCGATGGTCCTTTCCGCCGCCTCGTCGGACGCTTCGTGGTCGGTCACCGGCGCGGTGAACTCGACCTCGAGGTCCGCCCGCTCGGCGAGCGTGCGCACCGCCTGCCGCCAGTCAGAATGGATCTCGCCCGCCAGATACACCGTGAACGCCATCGCCCGCCTTTCTTCGGATGCTCATGAATCCCAAGGGAGGGTACGCTTGCGCTGTGGCCGATGCACCCCCGCTCACTCTCCGATCCTTCCCGCTCGCCGATCCGGCGGGTGCATCGCTCGAGCTCTGGCTCCCCGGCGCCCCCGACGACATCGTCCGTCGAGCCCAGACCGATCCCGATGCCCCCGCTTCCGACCTGCTCGGCTTCTGGGCCACGCTCTGGCCCTGCGCGATCACGACCGCGCACCTCGTCGGCACGACCGGTCTCATCGACGGCTCGACCCGCATCCTCGAACTCGGCAGCGGCATCGGCCTCGCCGGGCTCGCCGCGGCCAAACGGGGCGCCACCGTCACCCTCACCGACGGCGACCCCGCCGCCATCGAGCCGCTCCAGCGCAACATCGCTCACAACGCATTGGCACACCGCTGCACCGCCGCCGTGTTCCGCTGGGAAGACGCGCCCGACCCGGACTGGCAGCCCGACCTCATCCTCGGCTGCGATGTGCTTTACCAGCCCGCGTCTCACCCACTGCTCGCCCGCCTCATCCGCACCCTCCACTGCACGGCCCTTCTGACCGACCCGCAGCGCCCCAGCGCTGCGGGTGCCGCAACAATCTTCCGCGAACACGGACTGCGCGTCTGGGAAACCACCGCCCCACCCGCCCCCGGCGGCTGCGCCCTGCGAGTGCTGATGGTGCAGCCCGACTGACGACTTGTTTCTCCTTTCTTGATGTGGCGGGCTTCCAGCCTGCCTCTTCTTTCAAAATTCTGAGATAATTGCCCCCATGCTCTCCGCTCTCCTCTTCCTCGTTGGCATCGCCATTCTCATCGCCGGCGGCGACTCGCTCGTGCGCGGCGCCTCCGCACTCGCCGCGAAACTCGGCGTCCCACCCATCGCCATCGGCATGACCGTCGTCGCCTTCGGCACCAGCGCGCCCGAACTGGTCGTGAACCTCTCGGCGAGTTTCAACGGCACCAGCGAGATCGGCTTCGGCAATGTCGTCGGCTCGAACATCGCCAACATCGGACTGCTGCTGGGCCTGACCGCGCTGCTTGCTCCGATCGCCGTGCATAGCACGATCATTGCGCGCGAGATCCCCATGATGGTCCTCGCGACGCTCGCCGCGATCGCGCTCGGCATGGACGCGTGGTTCTCAGGCGCAGACAGCGCCTTCAGCCGCGGCGAGGGCATCGCCCTGCTCCTGCTCTTCGGCGTGTTCATGTACTACACGCTCGCCGAGGTGTTGCGCGGACGCTCCGGAGATGCGCTGGTCGCCGAGTCTAACGAGCAGATCAAGCCGAGCGCCGGGCTCGGCCTGAGCATCCTCCTGATCATCATCGGCCTCGCCGGGCTGGTCGTCGGCGGCGAGATGGCCGTGCGCGGTGCGACCGGCATCGCCCGAGCCATCGGCATGAGCGAGGTCGTCATCGGCCTCACCATCGTCGCGGTCGGCACGAGTCTCCCGGAGATGGCCACATCACTCATCGCGGCTCGCAAAGGCGCGGTCGATATGGCCATCGGCAACATCGTCGGTTCGAACATCTTCAACCTGCTGTTCATCTACGGCCTGACCATGACCATCGCCCCCGCGCCGGTCCCCGCATCGGGCGGCATCGACCTGCTCGTCGCGCTTGGCTTCGCGGTCGCCCTGCTGGTCATGTCCTGGACCGGCGGCCGGCGTATCACGCGTTTCGAAGGCGGGCTGCTCCTGCTCGGATACGCGGGATACACGGTGTATCTGCTCACCACGGTGGGCTGAGCGGACGCCTATACTTTTGGCCCGGCCCCAACTGCCGGACCGCTCGATCTCCGGGCCTCCCCGGCCCATCGGAGGAACCGCCGTGCAGCTCTGGCAACCCTCGCTCCCCGATTCCTACTACTCGCGCGACGAGTCCGAACTCGCTCCGGCCATCATCGCGCGCCGCGAAGAACTCGGCAGCGATTTGATCATCCTCGGCCACCACTACCAGGTCGACGAGATCGTCCGCCACGCCGATTTCACCGGCGACTCGCTCAAACTCAGCCAGCTCGCGGCCGAACAGGTCAAGGCCCAGAACGCCAAGTTCGTCGTCTTCTGCGGCGTGCACTTCATGGCCGAATCCGCCGACCTGCTCGCCCCCGAAGGCACCACCGTCATCCTGCCCGACCTCTCCGCCGGCTGCTCTATGGCCGACATGGCCGACTACGAAGATGCCGTCGAGGCCTGGAACCTCATCCACGAGGCGCTCGCCAAGACGCCCCACCCCGAGGGCAAGACCGTCCGCGTCATCCCGATCACCTATGTCAACTCCACCGCCGCCGTGAAGGCCTTCGTCGGCATGCACCACGGTGCCTGCTGCACCAGCTCCAACGCTGACCTCGTCTTCGATTGGGCCATGAAGGGCGGCGAGGAGCCCGTCAAGGACAACGAAGAGATCAAGATCCTCTTCCTCCCCGACCAGCACCTCGGGCGCAACACCGCCTCGATGTTCGGCTTCACCACCGAGGTCGACGCCCCCGCGGGCCAGCTCGCCCAGACCGTCCTCTACGACCCCAAGCTCACCCGCGCCGGCGAACCCCTCGGCGGCATGGGCCCCGACCAGCTCATGGCCGCCCGCGTCGTCCTCTGGGCCGGCCACTGCTCCGTCCACAAGCTCTTCCGCCCCGAGCACTGCGATGAGCTGCGCGAGAACGACCCGGAGATGAAGATCCTCGTCCACCCCGAGTGCGCCAAGCAGGTCGTCGACAAGGCCGACCTCGCCGGCTCCACCGAGTTCATCATCCGCACCATCGAAGACGCCGAGCCCGGCAGCCGATGGGCCGTCGGCACCGAGATCCACCTCGTAAACCGCCTCGCCAAAGCCGCCGCCGACCGCGGCGTGTTCGTGCGCATCCTCAGCGACTGCCAGTGCCTGTGCACCACGATGTACCGCATCGACGAACCGCACCTGCTCTACGTCCTCGACAACCTTGCTGCGGGCAAGGTGGTCAATCAGGTGAAGGTGCACCCCGAAGCGAAGAAGTGGGCCCTCAAGGCCCTGGACCGCATGCTCAAGCAGACCCGCGGAAAGGCCGTCCACGCTGTCGGCAAACCCGCCGCGCTGGTCGATTGACAAGAGCCCGGGGCGCGAGCCCCTGATACCCGGACTTTTCCTGCGGCTCATCAGCCAGAGATACCCGACGCTCGCGCATCGGGCCCCTATTCTGCCCCTCAAAAACCCTTCATCTCCCGACCCCTACAATCATCGTCCGCGTTCCACTGAACCCCGGAGACGATGATGACCAGCTCGCCCGACAAATCCGCACCGGCCCGCACCTCCAGCCCCGGCCGACGCAGGCGATTCCGAAAGTTGCTTCTTGGTTCGGTGGTCTGCTTATTGTTGCTGGTGGTCGGTGTGGCCGTGCTGGTCCCCATGGTCGCCGGCAGCATCCTCATCCCTCGCATCGAAGCCGCGGCTCGCGATTCCATCAACGGCTCGCTGAACATCGACTCGCTTTCCGTCTCATGGACCGGAAGCCAGACCGCCCACGGCGTGCAACTGCTCACGCCCGACGGCACCGCCGTCGCCGAGGTCGACCTCACCATCGACCGTTCCCTGCTCGGACTCATTTCCGGCTGGCAAAATCTCGGCACCGTCCGCGTCACCGGCTGGGCGGAGATCGAGAAGCCCACGCCGAGCGCACCGACCAACCTCGAGCGCGCCATCGAGCCGCGCACCGTGGCGCAGCCGAGCCCCCCACGCACCGAGCCGCTCTCGCTCCCCGCGCTCGAGATGACCCTCGACCTGCGCGACCTGCGCTTCGGGTACACCATCAACGGCGAGCGCATCGGCATCACCGACCTCACCGTCAGTGGCCCGCTCTCCCTCGCCGGCAACACCAAACTCACGATCACAGCACTGCCGGTCTTCAACGAAGTCACCGTCGCAAACCAGTCGATCAATATCGATGTGCAGTCCGGGCCGGTCATCGATGCCAATCGCCGATTGAAGCTCCACGGCTCCGGCTTGCGCTTCAATCTGAGCGCGCTCATCCCGTCGGGTATCGCAAATACCTTCATGAACTCAGATATCTGGACGGACAGGTATCCCACCGACCCGATCGGCATCGCTGTCTCCATCAAGGAAGAAAACGGACGGCTGGTCCCGTGGATGTTGAATGATGCGATCATGATCGAGGGAGACATACCCCCCTCGCTCATCGCACGCCTTGCCCCGCTCGGCGCTCTCACCACCGATGTGTCACCTCGGTTCGAGCTGCGGAGTACAGCGTTCGATCTTCCGATCGCTTTGGCGACCGATGGCCTCGCACGCGCAGACCTGACGAATAGCGCGATCCTGTTTACGCTCGAGTCCTCTGCCACCGACGCAGTCCTCACATCCGAGGACGGTACACAGCGCACGCTCCGCATCGAGCCCGTCGATCTACGCATCGGCAGCGAGAACCTCTCCCAGCAGGCCTTCGCACAAGGCGACATCCGCGCCCTCGTCGACGGAACACCAGCGCTCACTGCCCTGCTCGATGTCCGTATCGACAATCTCCTCACAACCGCCGGCGCGATCGCACCCATCGACCAGGTCCGGCCGCGCGGCGAACTCCGCCTCGTCGATGCTCCCTCTTCCGTGCTCGATCCCATCGCGGCCCGCATCGATGCCCTCGGCCCCGGATTCGCGAGCGCGGTGTTCGGCAACTCGCTCACCCTGACGCTCACCGCCGACGCCCGCGCCGACCTCGGCAGCGCCGACACATCCATCGAGTCGCCGCGCATCGGTCTCGATCTCGAATCACCGAAGACCACCCTTCGCGCGAACGCTGTCTTCGACGGCGATCGCCTCGAAGCGCCCGGCGAATTCCTGACCCTGACCTCGACCGCCGGACGCGAACTGCTCGCCCGCTTCGCCCCACAACTGCTCGAACCCATGCAGGAGGGCGACCGCCCGATCCGCCTTACAGCCAGCGCTGAAGACCTCCGCCTGATCCAAGGGTCCGACTTGCCCTTCGACCTCGACCGCATCGAGGGCTCGGTCCGAATGAGCATCGACCGTGAGTCCGCGACCACCATCGGCCTCGACCGCATCGTGCTCAGCGTCGACTCGGCCGGCGACGCGTCAACCCGAGTCAACGCCATCGCCGTCGGCAACCGCGCTGCGTCGACCGACGACGGTTCACCCGAACCATTCAACCTCACCGCCGACCTCAACCTCACCGGCCTCAACGCACTCGCCACTTCCGACGATCCTCTCCGCGCCCCGGGCTTCACTGCCGACGGCAGCGTCAACCTCACCGGCATCCCGCTCACCATGGCCGAGCAGCTCGCCGGCCTCGAACAAGGCACCATCACGCGCATCCTCGACCAGACCCTCAGCGGCCGCATCGCCCTCAGCTCGAACGGAAGCGTCAACACCGCGCAGATCTCCCTCGGCACCCCCGCCGCGGATCTCCAGGCGGGCCTGCGCCTCGAAGGCACCACCCTCAGCGCCGCCAGCCCGATCACCATCTCGTCGCGCGAGCCGCAGCGCCTGCTCAGCGGCCTCGCGCCCGGCGGCATCCGCATCGGCGATCGGCAGATCCTCGGTATCCGGGGCCCCAGTGAGTTCAGCGCCACCGTCGAGGGCATCAACCTCGACCTCGATCAACTCGACGACCCGCAGGCCGTCGCCTCATCGTTCAGCAGCGCTGTCGTCGCCGCACCCGGCCTCGAATTCATCGACGAGAACGGACGGCGCCTCACCTACGACCGCTTCCAGTTGCAGATCGTTCCGGTAGGCAACGCGCTTCGCGCGGACCTCACCGGCGCATCCGACGCCGACACCATCCTCAGCGTGCAGACCACGCTGCCCGTCCAACCCCTGCTCGACGGAGCAGAGCCCTTCACCCTCATCGCCGAAGCCCAAAAGACCCTGACGGCCAACGCCTCCCTCCCGCCGTGGCTCGCCGGCGCGTTCGCCGGCGAACGCGCACCGCTCGTCACCGCCGCGCTCCAGAACCAGCCAATCCGTCTCAGCATCGAACCGGCGCAGACGGGCTCGCGCCTCGAACTCACCACCGGCCAGTCCTTGGTCCGCACCGCCGCGGCGGTCTCATCCCAGGCGATCTCCATCGCCCGCACGGAAGCGACCATCACCGCGTCGCCCGATCAGCTCCGCTCTATCCTGAATACCCTAAACACCGAGGACCCCGCACCGACCATCGGCCTCGCGTCGGCGACCACACTTGACATCGTGGCCGAACCGTTCGCCATCCCCCTTGGCTCCGAGGACGGCTTCGATCTCACCGGCATGCGCGCGAGCGCCACACTCCGCGACCGCGCGATCATCACCGGCGTCCTCGAGCGCGACGGCTCGCCGCGCGACCTCGGTGTGCGCAATGCTAGTGCCCGCGTCGCCTTCAGCGAAGCCGGCCCGACCCTAGAAGCGAGCGCGCAGGCTTTCGATCCCCAGCGTCCGGACACCGCGCTCGGATCTCTCACCGCCAGCGTCCAGCCGGAAGGCCGCTTCGATGTCCGCCTCGCCGAAGCCCGCCCCCGCGCGCTCGATACCTGGCTCGCCGGTGCCGCCACCCAGCAGGGCCCCTTCGCGCTGACCTTCGGCGACTCACTCACCCTCCGCGCCCAGACCCGCACCGTGGCCGGCCTGCCCGCCGGCACCGACCGCATTGAGGTCGCCGTCGAGTCGCCGCGCGTGACCACGCAGCTGCTCGCCAACCGCTCGCCCGAGCGCATCGAACTCGCCGAGCCCTTCCAGGCCGCGTGGACTGTCGCGCCGGACCTCTTCAACGACCTCGTCTCCCCGCTCATCGCCGACGCCGATGGCTCGGAGCTCCGCCTGCGCGAAGCCGCACCCGCCGCCGTTGCCGTGCGTTCGCTCGTCATCGAGCGCACCGAAGACGGCTACGACTTCCCCGGCATGCGCATCAACGCCGAGTTCGGCATGGTCAACGCCAACTTCGATGCGCTGCTCGGCGAAACCGACGCGACACAGATCCAGCGCCCCGTCGAACTCGGCAAGGTCCAGGGCAGCGTCATCCGCGACAGCGCCCAGGCCCCGCTCCGCTTCACCCTGACCTCGCTCGACAACCAGACCAACAACGAGCGCTTCTCCGTCGAGGGCACCCTCGACACTACCGGCCCATCGCCGGTCGTGACCGCGGCCGCGCAGGGCGATATCCCCACCGCCCTCCTCGACGCCCTCGCCGGTCAGCGCGGCCTGCTCGTCGGCGCGACCGGCGACACCGTCCGCGTCCAGGCCAGCGCCGACGACATCGCCGCAGACCGAAGCCAGGGCAAGCTCACCGCCACGCTCCAGGCCGCCCGCCTCGAAGCCGCGGCGTTCGGTCGCTTCGAGGACGGCTCGCTTATCCTCGGCGACGGCGCTGCCTCGCGCACCAACATCACCCTCAGCGAGATCACCCCCGAACTCAGCCGTCGCGTCTTCGAGCCGCTCTTCCCGCTCCTCAAGGACTTCCGCAAGTCCCGCGATGAAGCCCCCACCATGATCACCGTCACCCGCGACTCGCTCGCGATCCCCACCGACGGCGACCTTTCCAAACTCAACGGAAGCATCAACCTCAACCTCGGCTCCGTCCGCTTCGAGGCCGGCGACCTGCTCGGCGCGGTCCTCAGCGCCACCGACAACCGCGCCGCCGGCCAACTCGGCCGCTCCGTCCCGCCGGTGCTCGTGAACTTCAACAACGGCGTCGCCAACTACGACAAGGTTGACATCCCCTTCGGCGATGTCGTCCTCAGCACCCGCGGCAGCATCGACCTCGTCAACCGACGCATGGACATCATCGTCCTCATCCCGCTCCAGACCCTCAGCGGCGACATCCGTCGCGCCGCCGAGCGCAACCCCATCGTCGGCCAACTCGCCGCCGTCCCCTTCCGTGCCAGAGGAGAGTTCGGCGAAGCCAAACTCGAACTCGACCCCGCCGCCATCCAGGACCTCGTCCCCGGCGCAATCGAACAGCAACTCAACGACCTGATCAACCAGGGCCTGCGCGACCTCTTCCGCCGCTGATCGCCGACAAGAGCCCGGAGCGCAAGCTCCGGGTACCTCTTCTTCCTTATGCTGGCTCCGTCACCAATGCCGGAGCCGCCATGTCCATCCTCCTCGTCGCCGTTACCATCGCGCTCATCGCAGCCATCGCCACGCTCGCCCTGCGCGAGAAGCGCCCCGACCCCGCAACGATCATCGCCTGCCTCGTCGCCCTCGCCGCTTGCGCCGGATTCACCGGATTCCTGCTCGGCGATGTCCGCGCTTCGTACATGAGCGAAAGCATCGACCGCGCCATCAACGAGACACACCGCAACCTGACCGCAGGACGCTGCGACGCCGTCACCGATGCCTACGAACAGGCCACGCAGTCTCTCAACTCCGGCGCAAACACGCACCAGGCGCTCGGCAACATCACCAGATCACTCCGAGCGAATGCCAACGCTACGGATAGTCAATAAACAAGAGCCCGGAGCGCAAGCTCCGGGTACCTCTTCTTATCTCGCTCATTGGCGCGAACCGGTACCCGGAGCTCGCGCTCCGGGCTCCTGTTACCGCCCCCGGCTGATCTTCCCGCCCATCCGCCGCGGCGGGAGCTTCGTCGGCACCACGCCGCCGGGGAACTTGCTCGCGTCCACCTTCTCCTTCGCCGCCGGCACTTCCGGCGCAGCGCTCTTGTAGCGGTTCTTCGAGCTCAGCATCTCCCGACGCTGCTTCTCGCGCTCGCGCTGCTCGTTGATGTCCGACGGCACCGGACCCGGCTCGAAGTCGTCGTAGCTCCGCGCCGGCACATGCGTGTTCGCCAGTTGTTCGACCTCGGTCAGCAGGTCGCCCTGATCCGGGCTGACGAAGCTGAACGCCACGCCGCCGCGACCCGCACGGGCCGTGCGCCCGATGCGGTGAATGTAGATCTCCGGGTCCTCGGGCAGATCGAAGTTGATCACATGCGTGATGCCATCGACATCGAGCCCGCGCGCCGCGAGGTCCGACGCCACCAGAATGTGCAGCTCACCCGCGTGCAACTGCTCCATGATCTGGTTCCGCTTGCCCTGCGGCAGGTCGCCGTGGATCGCCGCCGCGTTGATGCCCGACCGGCGAAGCCCCTCGGTGATCTTGTCCACCGTCCGCTTCATGCGGCAGAACACCAGCGCGAGTTCCGGCTCTTCCTTCTTGAGCACATGGTGCAGCAGCCGGCTCTTGTCCCACGGCTCGACCGTGAAGTAGTACTGGTCCACCAGCGACACCGTCAGCGAACCGCCAACCGTCTCGAGGCGCTCGGCGTCCTTCTTCATGAACGCCCGGCCCAGCGACTCGATCTCCGGGCTGATCGTCGCCGACACGAACACCGTCTGGTGCTCGCCCTTGATCCCCGACAGGATCTTGCGGATGTCGTCGCGGAAACCGATGTCCAGCATGCGATCGACCTCGTCGAGCACCACGAAACGCACATTATCCTGGTTCAGGTAGCCGCGCCCGATCATGTCCATGTACCGGCCCGGCGTCGCGACGATGATCTCAGGGTTCTTCGACAGACTCTTCGCCTGCGTGTCGATCTTCTGGCCGCCGTAGACCGTCACCATCTTCAGCGGCGTGTGCTTGGCGAAGCTGCGCAGCTCATCGGTGATCTGGATCGCCAGCTCGCGCGTCGGTGCGAGGATCACCGCCTGGAACGGCAAGCCACGGATGCAGTTGTTGATCACCGGCAGCCCGAACGCCGCGGTCTTGCCCGAGCCGGTCCGCGACTGGCCCAGCACATCCTTGCCCGCCAGCACCAGCGGCACCATCTCTGCCTGGATCTTCGTCGGGCTCTTGAAGCCCAACTCATCGAGCGCCTTGCGGACCGTGCCACGCAGGCCGATGTCCTCGAAGCTCTTGCCCGCGAAGATCTCCTCCCACTTCTTGTCGGTCTTGCCCTGGGGCTTGCCGCTCTCCTGACCGGCCTTCTCGAACGGCTTCTTCTCTGATGTGTCCGCTGGCTTGTCCGCCGCCTTCGGCGCGGGCTTGCCGGGCTTCTCGTCAGCACCTTTCGCGCTTTTCTTCAGGTCACGAGGTGCGCGGGTCGGCTTCTTCGGCTCCGCCGACAGCTCGCCCTTCACCTCGGCCGCGGGCTTCACCGCGCCCTTGGTCTGCGACAGGATCGAAGCCGGCGCCTTCTTCGGCGTCCGCTTGGTGGTTCGTTTGCTGGTTTTCGATGCGCGCGGATCTGGTGTCGTCTCGCTCATGGTGCGATCAATATTCCCCGGCGAGGGTCCCGCGGCGGATCCGGAGCATCACCCCCTCCATCGCTCATCCGCGAAGAAGGGAACAGTGCTTCAAACCCTGCACGCGACTCGGAATCTCGAACGCTCGCCGCTGGCGATCTGTCCGAGGGAACCCCGCTCGTGTGGTAGAATCCGATCCATTGTGCCGGCCTCGCACGGCCCGGATTCTGTGTTGGTAAACAAGTTGGTCTGGCCGCAATCAAGGGCAAAACAAGCCGCCCTCGCTTCTGATCCTAGACCATCCCACAGGCCGATACAACTTCTCTGCCTTTCGACCGCTTAAAAAGCCAGCAAACGACAGGAATTCGCCGTTCGTGAGCGCGACCAGTGTCATCGAAGTCGACCTCACCGCCCTCGAGCGGAACCTCGCCATCATCCGCGGCGTGCTCTCCAGCGGGCTCGATGAGGGCTCGCCCTCGGCCACCCCCGGCGTCTGCGCCGTCCTCAAGGCCGACGGCTACGGCCTCGGGGCGGTCCGCCTCGCCAAGCGCCTCACCGCCCCCAAGTCCACCCGTCCGGTCGAGATGATCGCCGTCTACACCCCCGATGAGGCCCGCGAGCTCATCGACGCCGCGATCACCACCCCCATCCTCGTGCTCATGCCCGTAGCCGGCTTCGACCGGCACGACCCGCTCTACCACGCCCTCAGCAAGGGCCAGATCCACCTCACCGTCCACGACCGCGACAACTTGGACGCCATCACCAAGACCGCCGAGCACCTCGGCGCGATCCTCCCCGTCCATCTCAAGATCGACACCGGCATGTCCCGCGGCGGGGCCCTCCCCCGCCAGGCCGGCTCGCTCCTCGCCAAAATCGCCGACCACCCCCGCCTCCGCCTCGCCGGCGTCTTCACCCACTTCGCCTCCGCCGACTCCAGCGCCGACCTCACGCGCGAGCAGGCCCAGAGCTTCCTCAATGTCCTCCGCCTCAGCGAGGCCCGCCTGCCCGGCGACTGCATCATCCACGAGGCCAACTCCTACGCCACCCTCCGTTCCGCCGCCCTCCACGCCGACATGGTCCGCATCGGCCTGGCCCTGCTCGGCTACGGCGCCGAGTCCATCGGCGAAGATGACCGCTACGAGTTCGCCGCGGCGGCACACCAGCTCACCCCGGTCCTCCGCTGGACCTCCACCGTCGTCCAGACCAAGCACATCGCCCCCGGCACCCCCGTCGGCTACGGCTCGGTCTGGACCGCGCCCAAGCGCCCCGCGGGCGACACACGCCTGGCCATCGTCCCGGTCGGTTACGCCGACGGCTACCCCGTCGCCCTCTCCAGCGACCGTGGCGGCGACGCCTCTCTCGACCCCCAGCGCACCGCCCGCGTCGGCTTCGAGATCTCCACCGGCATCCGCGCCTACGCCCCCGTCGTCGGGCGGGTCAGCATGGACCAGATCATCATCGATGTCACCGACCTCCCCGAGCGCGCCACCACCGTCGGCGCGCTCGTCGAGATCGTCGGCTGCAACCCCGGCGCGCCAAACCACCTCCCCGCGCTCGCGAAGCTCGCCGGCACGATCACCCACGAACTGCTCTGCCGCATGTCGCCGCGTATCGAACGGAGGTATCTTCACCTCCCCAAACCCGTCGATCAGGAACGACCCGCGGAGCGCATCACCCGAGCCCTCGAAGGCCCCGGCGGCATCCCGACCAACCCTCTCGCTCTACGCGAAGTCGAGTCCAAGCGCCTGATCGAACGCATGACCGCCGCCCAATCCGGCATCCGCTAAACCGCAGTTGGGATAAGAGCCCTGAGCGCGAGCTCAGGGTCCCGAGCATCCGGCGAGGACATGCAAGTTGCCACTCTTCAGCTACGCAGATCCGCCGCGCGTCGCTCGCCTGTAGGATTCTTTGGACTCTGCGTGGATTGCATCAACAATTGCCCGCGATTCGGTAGTTTTGAATGTTCGGAGCGCGTCAAGCAAGAGGTAGCTGTCATGCTCCCGACACGCTTTCCCAATCGCTGGGACAGCCTCGTTCACCCGCCAACGGGCCAACGCCGATGCGGCGATCTCGGCGCACTGCTGATCACCCGAAGACAAAAAGGGAAGCATGCGCCGGGCAAGTTCGGCGGACATCAGCCGGGCCGCGAAGCGAAGCAGATCAGCTCGCACAGCCGAATCGGAGGTCCGTTCGGCTCGCCCGATGAACTCAGCCGCAAGTTGCGCTTCCGCGCCGGTATCCTCGGTTGAAAATGGGAACTCCACTGGCACGCAAGCCACACCGTACGCAGACTCAGCACGCATCATCGCTCCGAGAAACCCTTCGATGTCCTTCCACCGCGGAGAGAAGTCGAGTGTTTCCTGTTCCCATGCGGTCGCCAAGCCGCGGCAGATGTCAGACGAGTAGACTCCCACGCGATCGCCAAGCCCGTCCGCAAACAGCCAGACCGGGCTCCCAATAATCGATGGCGTTTGCTCAAACGCTTCCGCTACTTCGTCTATGGTCAGTAAGCGGCAGAGCAACAACTCGTTGCGATGCCGTGGAATCTCAAGGCAGCCACCGGTCCGCTGGTACAAAAATCGAACCTGATCCGGCATCCGACCACCGAACAACTCAGCAAGCCGTTCCATCTCAGCCGCACTGGGTGGCTTGAGCCAATCCGCATCACAACTCAGGAATTCTTCCAATCCGGTGTACATGCGTGTGCTCCTCTCACCGCAGCCGCAAATACGGCTCCGACCCCGACCGCCCCAAAACATCCCCCACCACCTCGCTCACGCCGTCCGCTGGGTGCCATGGTCCGAGCGAAGCGCAGGCCATGAGGATCGCCGAATCACGGCGAGCCCGGCACGCGCGACTCTTCCACTTCCCGCATACTCTGCTCATACCACGCCGTGAGCCACGGGCGATCGGCCCGACGCACGAGATCGTCAACCTTCGCAAGTTCAGAGGCCATGAGCTTCTTTGCCGGTACATCGTAAATCGTAGGGTTGTAAAGCGAAAGATTCGGAAACAAGCCAAGCTCACAAAGTTCTTCCCAACCGTCAAACGGTTCACCAACAATAACGGCGATCGGCTCGGAAAGCAGAATTAGATCAGGATCATCAACCTGCGCGAGCGCATGCTCGATGTACTGCTCGCTCCACGATCCTTTGGCTGGGTCATGTTCCAGCCGTGCAGGTGTCTTCATGGTCTTGCGGTAGACCGCCATGACCTGATACTCACCCGGCTCGGGAAACAGGTACCGCGGCTCTCCGTCGAGTTCGCTGGCAGCATCTGCATAGGCGTAAACAGTAGACGAGATCGACTCACCCGCCGCCATGCTCCCGACCCTGCCACGTGCTCGAACCCGCTGGTCATTCATCCAAGCGAGTGATCGTTTCCCACCCGGATGGCGAATCACAAGCGCTGATGCATTCCACCTAGGATCTAGGCTGATCGGCATCTCCGGTGTGGGATGATCGGATCGATTGGTCAGCGTGATCTGGACCGCGAGCGGATCGCCGTACGCGATCTCAAGCCGCTTCGTGGGATCTTCTCCGCTGTTCAATCGCGCGTGGTGGCCGGGCACAAATTGCTGCAGCCCAACACATTCGAGCAACAACTGCTCTTTCTCTTCCGGCTCTGCGATCGCCCATGCGGCGAAAAAGCTCAGCAGCATCCCGAATGACAGCAACGCAATCGTGGTTCGTGCGAGACTATGCATGCCTCATTCTCCTCAGCCGGCATCCAGGGCCGGTTTGCGACTGGGCAGGAACAGGACAGTGATTCTACCGAGCGTAAGCAAAGCGGTTTCGAACCGTATTCAGGGCAATACAACCCGCATCACCCCCTCCGACCCCGACCGCCCCACAACATCCCCCACCACCTCGCGCACACAGCTCCGCTGCGACGACCACACATACTTCATCGCCAGCGCATCGACCGCGTCCCGGTCCGCCGGCAGCTCGATCGCGTTCCACCGGTGCGCATCGTGCTCATCGTTCAGCACCGGCTCGAAATCCGCCCGCACCCTCGCCGCGAACCGCGGCATCAGCACCACACAGTCCCACACCGGCTGGTAGAACGGGTACACCTGCCCCAGGAACCACAGCCCTGTGACATCACCCGCCCCCGCGCCGATTTCTTCGCGCAGTTCCCGCACCGCCGCGTCGATGGCTTTCTCGCCTTCCTCGATCCCGCCCATCACCGTCTGCCACGACCCCGCCGCGGGCTCCTTCACCCGCCGGATCTGCAGCAGCTCCGCCCGCTCTGGCGGCGTCGCCTCATCGCCCCCGTACTCGCGGAACACATACACATCCACCGCGTCCGTCCGCACCGGCGGCCCCGAACGCTGCATCCCCGAAAGCGTCGGCCCGCGCTGGTTCACTGTTCATCCCCGTCAATCGTCGTCTTCAGCGCCCGCGCGATCGGCCGCGCCTTGTCCAGCGTCTCCAGCCACTCCGCGCGCGCCACCGAATCCGCCACGATCCCCGCGCCCACCGGAAGCGTGATCATCCCCCGCACATCCCGCGGCGTAGACCCCGGCTCGCACTCGATCGTCATCGTCCGGATCGCCACGCTCATGCTCGCCAGCCCCAGCGCGAGCAGCGCGATCGTGCCGCAGTAGAACCCCCGCGCCTCCTCTTCCAACTCATCGATGATCTGCATCGCCCGGATCTTCGGCGCGCCGGTGATCGAACCCGGCGGAAAACTCGCCGCCATCAGGTCACTCAGCGTCGCACCCTCGCGCAAGCGCGCGCTCACCGTCGCCACCGCATGATCGATGCTCCCCGCGTGGTGCCGCTCGATCACCCGCGGCTGCGTCACCCGCACGCTCCCGAACTCCGCCACCCGCCCCAGATCGTTGCGCATCAGGTCCACGATCATCGCCAGCTCCGCCTGGTCCTTCGCGCTCGCTTCGAGCTCGCCCGAAGACGCCGCGCTCGCCGGGCGCGTCCCCTTGATCGGGCGCGTCGTCACGGTGATGCCCGCCGCATCGCGCTCGGCCCGCAGGAACAGCTCCGGGCTGACCGAGATCACGATCCGCTTCAGTTCACCAGTATCGTCCCGGTCCTCCAGGTACGCCCCGAACCCCGGCCCGAGCGTGCGCATCAGGTCCGCCGCCGCGGCTCGCGCATCACCCTCGAACCGCGCCCCCAGCGGGTGCGCGATGTTCGCCTGAAAAATATCCCCCGCGTGGATCGCCTCCACCGTCGCGCTCACCGCCCGCTCGTACGCGCTACGCCCCATCCGCGAAGCGAAGGCCCCGACCCGGTACGCACGCGGCGTCGCCTCTTCCTCAACCGGATCGACGCCCACCGCCGCCCACTCCCCGCCGCCTTGCGACACATACCCGCGCTCGATCCGCTGCACGATCGGATCGAGCATCCGCTTCGGGCGAAGCTCGCCGTCCGTCAGCCGACGCACCGCCCGCGCCGCCGTCGCCGCGTCCTCGATCGCCGCCCCGTGCTCGTACGCCACCGCCGCGACATGCACGGGCAGCGACAACCCCACTCCTTCTTCCACACACGCCCCCCCGAGCGCATCCTGAAGCGACACCTCGCCAACCGCCGGCTCGCCGATCACACCAACCCCCGATGCATCCCCCACCAGCGCACAAAGCCCCCGATCCTGGGGCCAGGCCCGAAGGATCGCCAGCGCATCGAGTTTCACAGCAGCACGCGGCACAGAGAGATGATACGCCCCCACCCAACTGCCCTCGGAACGAGGCCCCGCTCTGATCCAAACCGAGACCCAACCCACGCGCAATCCTCGCGCGATCAGCACACGGGCAGGGCAGGATTCCTGCCGCTGGCCAGATTTCCCCTCCATCCGGCCCTCTTCGGGCTTCAGTGCCGTTACAGACGGACCGAAGCATCCGATATGACCGGACCAATCCCCACCCCTGTCTCCAGCACGCACCCCCACCACGCCGATACAAACTGTTGCGAAGGCGGATCTTGCGCGCCCGGACCGTCCACCCGCCCCATCCTCGAATGGGACAACGCGTGGTCGAACGGATCCGGCGGCTACGAAGCGCCCGAGCACGCGCTGCTGGAGGCACGCGCGATGTTCCAGCGCATCCTTGCCCCGTGGGCCATGGATGTGCTGCGACTCAAGGCAGCGGGACTGGATCGGCCGGCACACCCCGACCGCACCCTGCCCGCCTTCGACGCCCTGCCGCTGCGACCCGCAGCCGCTCCCCGGCGACGAGCCGCCTGACCCGACTGGCCCGGAGGGCTGGCACACCGCGTGCGGAGTCACACGGTGCAGACCGCGCGAGCGCAATCCTTGCGCTCACCGCCAGGGAAGGACCGAGTCATGGGCACCATCCAGTCATCCGTCGGACTGATCAGCGGGATCAATTCCCAGCAGCTCATCGAGCAGCTTCTCTCGATCGAAGCGCGGCCCAAACAGCTCGCCCAGCAGCGTGTCCTCCAGCTTCAGCAGCAGCAGGCGGCATTCCTGAGCATCAACTCTTCCCTGCTCGCCCTCGGCACCGCCGCTGGGGCGTTCCGCACCGAGAATATCTTCCAGGCCACAAGCGCCAGCTCGTCCAACGAAAGCGCGCTCACCGCCACTTCCTCCAACCGCGCCAGCGAGGGCGTCTATCAGTTCCAGGTCAACCGCCTCGTCACCACCCAGCGGATGCTCAGCCGCGGCTTCGTCGATCGCGACAGCTCGGGCATCGGCGCTTCGCAGTTCTCATTCGAAATCGGTGGCGGGTCCATCGAGAACTCGACCAGCCTCAGCGAACTCAACGGCGGCAACGGCATCAAGCGGGGAAAGATCACCATCACCGACCGCTCCGGGAGTTCGGCCACGGTCGACCTCTCGACCGTCGTGACCGTTCAGGATGTGCTCGATCGCATCAACAACCAGACCGGCATCAGCGTCAGCGCTTCCGTAAACGACGGCGCGCTGGTCATCACCGACGAGACCGGCCAGACCGCCTCCAACCTCATCATTTCGGACGGCTTCGGCTACGAAACGGCCACCAGTCTGGGCATTCGGACCGCGCCCGCCGGTGTCGCTTCGAGTTCGGTCACCGGATCGAACATCCGCACTGTTTCCGAGAACACCTCGCTCTCACTCCTGAACGACGGCCTCGGCGTGCTCGTCCGGGACGGATCGACGGATTTCCGCATCTTTACGCGGGACGGCGGACCGGCGATCGCGATCGATCTCGGCGAACTCAAGCAGGAAATCGTCACCGAGGGTGAATTCGAGGGGCAGGTCTACGACTCGAACACCATGCCCACCGGCGACGACAAACCCGCCACCGAGCAGCGGGTCACCCGATCCCGAGCCGCTACGCTCGGCGATGTCATCGAGCAGATCAACGATCAGTCCAACGGCAAGGTCACCGCGCAGATCAACGCCGCCGGAACCGGACTGGAGCTCATCGACAACACCACCGACAACGGCTCCGCGTTCCGGATCGCCGAGGGCGCAACCGACTCGTCCATCGCCAACACCGCCAAGGGGCTGGGCCTCTCCGGTCTGATCGGCGCGGGAACGACCAGCGCGAGTTTCACGGGCGAGCGGCTGCTGGCCGGGCTGAACACCGTGCTGTCGCGCAATCTCAACGGCGGTCAAGGGCTTTCCTCGACCGACCTCACGATCACCGATCGTGCTGGCAACTCGCTCGACCTCTCGGGCGTGCTCACCGCCGCCGACCTCAACGGCTCGCTGTCGTCGCTGGTCTCCCGGATCAACACCGAACTCCAGAGCGCCGGGATCGGAGCGAGCGTCGAGTTCAACAGCGCCGGCAACGGATTGCGTGCTGTCGACAGCTCCGGAGCGACCGCTCAGAACTTCGTCATCGCCGGTGAACTCGCCACCCAACTCGGCCTTGCCAAGGATTCCGCCGCCACATCGATCGACGGCGAGAACCTCCAGCTCAAATGGATCAGCCAGGCCACCAGCATGTCCAAGCTCAATCAGGGGCGAGGCATCAGTTCCGGAGTGATCCGGATCACCGACGCGAGCGGGTCGTCCCAGGAAATCACCATCCGAGACGATTTCCAGAATGTCAACGAACTCATCGAGTTCCTCAACTCCAGACCCAACATCGACATCCAGGCCGCCGTCAACGACAACGGCGACGGCATCGTGATCCGCGATATCTCCGGCGGCAGCGGTGAACTGCGCATCGAAGATGTCACCGGGACCGCCGCGAAGCAGCTCCGCATCAATGGAACCTTCTCCCGCGCGGAAGGCGCCGAGTTGAACGACCCGATCGTCGCCGACGGCTCCAACGAGATCGTCGTGAACTTCAACGAAACCGACACGCTCCAGCAGGTCGTGAACAAGATCAACCAGGCCGGGGTCGGCGTCACCGCCGGCATCATCAACGACGGTTCCGGCAACAGCCCCTTCCGCATCAACTTCACCAGCCGATACACCGGCTCGGCCGGAAAGTTCATCCTGGACACCGGCGGTCTCGACCTCGGGCTCGATCAGCTCGCCGCGCCGGAAGACGCCGTGGTGTTCTTCGGTGCCTCCGATCCCGCGCGAGCGGTCCTGCTCACCAGCACCACGAACACTCTGGACGGTGTGGTCGAGGGCGTCACGATCGACCTGAAAGGCACCAGCGATGAACCCGTCGAAGTGGTGGTCCAACGCGATACGGGAGCCATCGAGAGCGCGGTCGAGAAACTCGTCGAAGCGTTCAATACCGTGATCACCACCGTCAATAACTTCGACAAGTACGATGCGGAAACCGAACGCCGCGGCGTGCTGCTCGGTGACTCCACCGTCGCCAATGTGCGCCGCTCTCTCTACCGCGCCATCCAAGGCCGAGCGCAGGATGTCGACGGCCAGTTCCAGTTCCTCTTCCAGGTCGGTGTGAAGGTCGGGAACGGCGCGAAGATCGAGTTCGACCGCGACCGATTCCGCGAAGCCATCGAAACCGACTTCCAGAATGTCGCCGATCTCTTCGCGGCGTTCCAGCAGGCACCACGCGAACCAGTCGAGGTCGCGCCCGGAGCGTTCGTGACCCCCGAAGACGACACCTACACCAGACTCGGTGTTGGCGAACAGATCAAGCTCATGATCAGGGGATTCACGGATTCCATCGACGGCCTGATGAAACGCAAGGACGACACGCTCTCCAGCCAGATCCAACTCCAGGAACGCCGCATCGAGCGTTTCGATCTTCAGCTCGAACGCAAGCGGGGTCGCCTCGAAGCACAGTTCATCGCCATGGAACAGGCCATCGCCCAGCTCCAGAGCCAGCAGTCCGCCCTCGGCCAGCTCGGCTGATGACCACGCGCAGGAGTTGCCGATCGGACACCTCGCAGAGATATCCTCACTGTTCCGGGTCCGCTCGATGGTTATCGGCTCAGCCCACGGCCGCCACTCGTCGATAGCAGTCTCACGATGAGCTTCGATGTCAACAACCCATACTTCCGCAACCAGGTGCTCACCGCGACACCGGAGAAGCTGCGCCTGCTTCTCCTCGACGGCTGCATCCGCTTCATGGAAAACGGCCGCGAGGGCATGCTCGCCAAGGACTACGAGAAGATGTACGACGGGATCTCACAGGCCCGCGACATCGTCATGGAACTCATCTCCGGCATGAAGCCCGAGGCCAACCCCGACCTCTGTGACAAACTCGGCGCTCTGTACACCTTCGTCTTCAAGCACCTCACCGAAGCCGGCTTCGAGAAATCCGTCGACAAGATGGACGAGTGCCTCAAGATCATGCGATACGAGCGCGACACATGGGCACAGCTCTGCGAGCAGCTCTGGAAAGAGCGAGGCCAGCAGACCTCCGACCCAAGCGCCCCGTCCGCGATGCCTCAGGCCACTTCGCCGGTTCGAGCAACCGGCACCTACGGACCGGCACCGCACCGCCCCAACGGTGGCGGACTCTCGTTCTCGGCCTGAGACACCACTCCTACGCCCTCGCGAACCGTGCGCTCAGGTGCTCCAGCGCAAGCGCCATCTGCACATTCGCGTTGATCTCCCGCTCCGCGTCCGCGATCGCTTCGATCGCATCCGCCCAGCGATCGATCGCATCCGCATCCCCCCGCTCACTCGCCTCAGAGAGCAGCCGGCGCATCCGCTGCGCAAGCAGGTGAAACGCATGACCCGCCGCGGCGTGGTTCGCCGCTTCCTTGCTCGCCTGCGGACGACTCTTCACCCAGTCTTCCGCCCAGGATCCCACCAGCTTCGAGAGCGTGGCCGAGAACTCCGGATCGTACTTCCCACGCTCGATGGCGCTCAGGAACGGCCGCAGTTCCGTCTCCCATTCCAGCAGCCCGGTCTCGATGGCAACCCTCGCGCGACCCGGTGAGCCCGCCGCGAATTCCAGCAGCCACGGTCGAGAGCCGGGTCGAACCTCCAGACGCTCCTCGCCCTCCGCACGATCGAGCCAACTGCGCATGTCGGCATCCGAGAGCGCATCGAACCGCACCCGCTGGCAACGCGAGCGTATCGTCGGAAGCAGCGCTTCCTCACGCGCCGTGATCAGAATGATCACCGTCCCCGGCGGCGGCTCCTCCAGTGTCTTCAGAATCGCGTTCTGCCCCTCGTTCGAGCCCGATCGCATCAGTTCCGCCTCGTCCACCACAAACACCTTGCTCGCCAGCGCCCCACCCTTGCCGCTGCCCGCAAGCTGCGCAGGCGCGATCAGGAATTCCTTGAGAACCTCAAGCGGGATGTTCCGCTGTTTGGAACGGCGAGTGCTCTCGTCATCGCTGTACGCCGCGAGTTCCTTCGTGATCAGGTGATAGTCCGGGTGCGTGCGCGCCCGCATGAGCCGTGCCGTGGAACCTTCGGGATCAACGCTCAGCCGACCGGTCAGATCAGCCGATGCCTCCGGATCCAGCAGCAGTGTGGCGAACGCCTCCGCAGTTGTTCGTTTCCCGACCCCCGGCGGCCCGGCGAAGATCCACGCGTGATGCAGCCGTCCGGACTCAACGGCGTTGCGAAGCTGGCCAACCGCCCGCTCCTGCCCGATCACGCGATCCAGATCCGTACACGCCGGTCCGGACGGTCCGACGGGCTTGCGCTCCTCCAGCTTGACGGTCTGTGTGCGGGCCTTTGCCATGCCTACAGGGTAGCCGATACCCGCTCCACAACCACGCCCCCTCAGACCTCCGCTTTCAGCGCCTGCAGCCACGCGTCCCGCAACGCCCGTGTCACCTCGCCCGGCATCCCGGCCCCGATCGTTTTCGCCTCGATCGCCCGGACCGGCAAGACCCCCCAACTCGAATTGGTCAGGAACACCTCGTCCGCGTCAAGCACATCGCCCACCGAAAGCATCCGCCGATCACAGCCGATGTTCCGCGCCGCGGCGAACTCGATGACGGCCTTTCGCGTGATCCCCGGCAGCACCGGGCTGGCAATCGCTCCCCGCTCCTCTTCGCCGTTCGCGATCGGTGTCACGAGACTGCCCCCGATCACCGCGAACAGGTTCGACACCGCACCGCCGCACACATGGTTGGTCACCTGCAGCACCAGCGCCTCCGCCGCCGCCTTCGCCGACGCCGCCTGAAGCTCGCGCAGGCGCCACCAGTAGTTCAGCGTCTTGTGGCCCTCGTGAGCATTCAGCGGGTTCGCCTTCGCGCTCGCGATCGTGACCAGCACACCTTTCTCGAACATCTCCGGTGGATACTTCACCGCCGGCGTCACCGCGATCAGGATCGTCGGGTCCATCGATTGCCCTTCGCCGCGCTGCAGCAGATTCAAATCACCGCCCGTCAGCGTCAAACGCACCCGCGCATCAACCCCATCACTCACTAGCCCGCTCTGCTCCACCACCCGCTCGACCGCTTCCGCCAGCGCACCCGTCCGAAGCTGCTCGGTCAGCTGCAACTCCGAGGCACTCCGCTTCAGCCGCGCGAGGTGCTGCTCGACGCGGAACACCCGGGGACCATCCTCCGTCATCGTCGCGTGCATCGTCTCGAACAGCCCCACGCCGTGCTGGAACCCGGCATCGAACGCCGAAACCTTCGCCTCCTCACGCGTCAGCAGCGTGCCGTTGAGCCACACCCAGTGCTCACCGGGGTGATTGGTGTTGCCTGCGACCACAATGAACCTTTCAGGAATCGGGCGATGCCGGAGTAGCCCGGCGCGGCCGGCGCGTCGAGCGAGGCCGCTTCAGACCGCTGAACAGAAAATACTCCATCAGATCACTCGCTCGCTCGATGTGCAGATCGGCCCGAGCCGCCTCGCGCTCCGTGAACGCCTCCTGCACCACCGCACGCACCCACGATCCGCACATGGCAAACGGCACCGGCTCGTCGACCGGCAGCCGCTCATCGCTCGATATCGCGCGGTCGCAGGCGATCAGGCAGCGAAAACCCGGCTGCTCCGCGTCGACCTCGTTGTCGCCCTCTTCCTCCAGCCGCGCCAGCAGCGGCATCAGCACCGCTCGGTCGATCAGCTCCAACGCTTCCACCTTGCCGTGCGCATCGCCCGCCAACGCCGCATCCGCCGCCGCACTCGTCTCGATGATCACAACCTCATACCGGTCAAGCGCCGCCCTCGCGTACTCGCCCAGCGAACCCAGCCGCTCGGCCAGTGTGTCCGCCCCCGCATCCAGATCGGGCAGCGAAATCCGGTCGATCCCCAAGAGCCCTGCCAGCCCGAGCGCCCTCGCCGAGCGCGACACCATCGCCGCCTTCATGCCGTACACGCTCTCGAACCGCTTGGGCATCGCCGGGCCGACCAGCGGCACACCGCTGATCCACGCCATCGACACCGCCGGCAAACCCGCCTCGCCGCGCGTGCGGTTGATCTCGTGTCCCTCAAAGCACCGATGGCTCGACTCCATCAGCAGCGCGACCAACTCGCCCGCCGCACCCTCCGGCGCCGCATCCTGCCACACCCTCCCCAGGATCGTCTCCGGCTCGGCCGTCCGCAAAGGCGACTCATCCAGTGCCTTCGCGATCACCCCGCCGTGATCCACCAGCAGGTGGGCCCCGCGCGATCCGACATGCACCGACACCCGCGACAGCAACTCCGCAAGATCCGGCAGGTCCACTTTCCAGTGTTCCACCAGATCGTTGAGCAGTACCCGCGCCTCCGCCGTGGAGAGCTGTGCGGGCTGGTGCGCCAGCAGCACCGATCGACCGTCTGCCTCGCGTTCGCCATCGGAAACACACACGAGATCCAGACGCAAGGCCAGATCGTCTGGCCCAAGCTCAATCCCCGCCGCACTCGCCCGCAACTGTCCATCGCTCGGCGGCTCACCCACCCCAAGCAGCGCACAAAGCGCGGACCCCGAATCCGAAAGCTCCCCCGGATCGATCGTCCGGACCGTCCCCTGCCGTCCACCCGTGCTCACACGGTCCATCGCCGGCTTTGTCGCCGCACCCAGCGGCGTAAGCCCGTCGAGCACATCGCAGGGCCGGTCGGCACCGCCCGTCGGTATGAGAATCGCGTACTTCACGCGCGCATCATACGCGCTCCCGGGCGTACACTCGAAACATGAACACCCCCGCCCCCGATTCCCCCCTCACGCTCTTCGACCCCGATGCCGCCGCCTCCGCCGACGGCATCTTCGGACTACCACACACCGAGGAACAGTCCCTCATCGTCATCACCCCCGTCCCCTTCGACGCCACCACCAGCTACCACACCGGAACCGCCCAGGGCCCCGCTGCCATCCACGAGGCCTCCATGCAGGTCGACCTCTTCGACCACCAGTACGGCCGTCTCTACGAGCACGGCATCTTCCTCCGCGAACCGGACCCCAGCATCGCCGACTGGAGCACCGAGGCCCGCACCATCGCCGAGCCCATCATCGAGGCCGGCGGCGAAGGCGATCCCGCAGACCTCGCCAGCGTCAACGCGTTCTCCACCAAAGTCGAACAGTCGGTCTATCAATCCACCCGCTCCGTCCTCGACGCCGGAAAGATCCCCGCCCTGCTCGGCGGCGACCACTCCACCCCCCTCGGTGCCATCCGCGCCATCGACGACACCGTTGCAGCCGCCGGTTCCACCTTCGGCATCCTCCAGATCGACGCCCATATGGACCTGCGCGTCGCCTTCGAGGGCTTCGAGCAGTCCCACGCCTCCATCCTCCACAACGCCCTCGAACGCTGCGACCGGCTCCGCAAGGTCGTCATGATCGGCATCCGCGACTATTGCGAAGCCGAACTCAACCACCCCGCCCGACAGGACGGGCGCGTCATCACGCACTTCGATCAGGACTGGGCACGCCGCCACGCCGCCGGTGAATCCATCATGGCCCTCATCGACGAGGCCATCGGCCAGCTTCCGAATCAGGTCTACATCACCGTCGACATCGATGGCCTCTCTCCCGAACTCTGCCCCGGAACCGGAACCCCGGTTCCCGGCGGTCTGAGCTTCGGACAGTACGCGCTCATCCTCGAACGCGTCGTCCGCTCCGGACGCAAAGTCCTCGGCTTCGATCTGGTCGAAGTCTGCCCCACCGAGGGCGATCGCCAGTGGAACGCCGCCGTCGGCGCCCGAGCCCTCTACAAGCTCTGTGGCTGCGCCATGGCCAGCCGAGGCATCATCACGCTCCGCTAGGCAGGACGGCCCGAAGCCCCGCGTTCTCTCGATTCGCGATCCTCACGCATGGCTCGCATGAGCTGCTCGGCCTTCTTCGTGCTCAGCATCCCCCACGACACCGCATCGGCGATCTTTTTCTCGAACTCGGTCTCATCGGCCCCCATCATCGCCCGCGCATCCTGCGGGGTGATCGATCCCTCGGCCACATATGCCGCGATCTCACGCCGCGTCTGCTCACGCTGGCGGGTCTCGTACATCTTCCGGATGTTAGAGAACAACACCCAGAAAATGATGAGAAGCATGAGCGCACCAAAGGCGATGGCCTCCGAATAATCGATCGCGGCGAGCGTCAGCGGGATCTGGATGTCGGCCGTCTGCATCACTGGGTCCTCCTCAGGTAGCCGGCCCCCTTCCGGCACTCCTGTTTGGGAATTGTGCCGGATGGGTTTCACGCAGGAAAGCAGTTCGACTCAGGAATCCTCGAAATCCCCATGAAGCAGGCGATACTGCCCCAAAAACACAAAAGGCGGACCGAAGCTCTCGCCTGGGTCCGCCGCGATCAGCAATCCCTGAGTGTCCGATCCGAAAAGGATCGATCGTTCAATTCCCGAATCAGTTGTCCAGGTTCACCGGGACATTCGTGATCACGGGCATCGGGTTCGGGCTGTAGGTGGCCTGGCTGTTCTCCAGGTCACGCAGGGCCTGCAGGTACAGGGCCTCAGCGCCTTCCACGGTCGGCAGCTTGCCGTTGGCGTTCGCCAGACGCTCGTCCCAGTTGACCTGGGCGGTGTTGGAGAACTCAACAGCACGCTGGTTCAGTCGAGCCACGGCCTCGTTAGAGAGGTCGCGGTAAGCAGCCGCCGCGGCGAGGGCCTGCTCAACAGATGCCTTGCCCTGCATCTGCGCGAGGTACTGGTTCGCGAAGGCGCGGTTGCGCTCCGATTCGGTCTGCACGATGCGGCTGTCGAACAGCGAACGCACCGCCTGATCCTGAGCGCTGGCGATCTGGAACTGAGCATTCGCAGCGGCCTCGGCCATGCGCGACTCGGCGAGGATCCGCGAGCGGGCGCCGTTGTCCTCGGCCTGGAAGGTCGAGAACTCGTAGGTGGCATCGGCCAGAGCACGCGACACGGCGGCGGAAGCAGCGAGCTTGGTCGCGTTCCGCAGCGAGTGCATGTACTCGACATTCGAAGCCGCGATCTGCGCCTCGGCCTCGTGCGACATCGCCATCTCGGTGGTGTTGGTCTTCGCGATCTTGGCGAAGGTGTCGGCAACGAACGAGGCCTCGTTGTAGGTGGCTTCGGCGATCGCGATGAACGAGGAGGCGACCTGGTCCAGGCGAGCCAGTTCCGCGTTGAGCTGCTGCTCGGCGGTCTGGATTTCCTGACGCATCTGGGCGACGACCGCGCTCTGGCTCTTCTCGAGCGAGTCGGCCTCGGCGAGCAGGCGCTTGGCTTCCGCCTCGCCGCGGGTCTTCGCTGAGTCACGCTGGACGATCAGCGAACGCACCTCGGAGCTGCCCGAAGTCTCGGCAGCCGCAGCGCGGGCCAGGAACTGACGGATCTGCGCTTCGGAGGTCTTATCGGTGGCCTCGGCCTGGGCCGTGAGGTTCACAATCTGAGCGAGGGTCTCGCGCTTGGACGCTTCGGCAGAAACCACCGAGCGGCTGCGCTCCGCTTCGGCCTGAGCGATCATGCTCTCGGCCTGCAGGAACAGCTCCTCGATGTCCGCCGAACCCTTGCGCTGGATCGAGTCCGCGCGGGCAAGCTCGGCGTTGTGCTTGGCGACCTGCTGGTCCCACCAGGCGCTGGCCTGGGTGGTCCGCTCCTGAACGGTCGCGTACAGGTCGCGCTCGGCGGCCTGCTCGTGCTTGCGGATCGCCGCGGCTTCTGCCAGAGCGCCCTTGAAGCGGGCAACGCGCTCGGGCTCGAGGATCGCCGGCTTATCCGAAGCATCGGCGAGCTGCGGGTTCGCATCGTTGTTGGTCGCGCCGGGGGCCTTCGGATCGGTCTTGCCGGGCAGAGCCGACGAACCGCGCTTGGCCTGGTTGGCCAGCTCACGATGCAGGTCGGACTGGATGCGGCGGGCCTCGGCCTCGGCCTCGGCCGTGATGAGCTTGCGCTCGTTCTCGGTCAGGGCCTGCTGGTGACGCGAGGCCTCGCGGATCGCGGCGGCGCGGGCCGCGGCTTCCGCCTTGATGAACTCGGCACGGGCCTCGCGCTCGATGCGATCGGCCTCAGTGCGACGGAAGGAGATCTCCGCCTCGCCGTGCTCGACGAAGCGCTCGATCGCCGCGAGCTCGTTCTGGTAGTTGGTCTCGCCGACGGCCAGACGCATGTCCGATTCGGCGCGGATCCGATCGACCTCGGCGCGGGTGCTCTGGTTGAGTGCCTCCGCCGCGATCATCATCCGCTCGGCCTCGGCCTTGCTGCGGGAGAAGTTCGTGTCGGCCTCGACCAGCGCGACCTCGAACGCTCCGTTCACATCCTGCTCCTCGAGCGCCTTGGCGAGCGCACGAAGCTCGCGGCTCTTCGCACCCGAGAACTCGTCGAGCGTCGAAGCGCGGTTGGCGAACTCGCTCGCCTGCGCCTCGAACCGCTGCGCAGCCGTCTCGATCTGCTTGTTCAGTGCGGCAACCTGAGCCGAGGTGTGCTCGGACACCGAGCGGGCCTCAGCGCGAAGCTGGCTCACCTTGTTCTCGGCGCGATCCGCGGTCATGTCGGCAACGGTGCGCATCTGCTCGATCTGGAAGCGGCCCCGCTCCTCCACCGCCTGACGCTCGGCGAGCATCTTGGTGTGGTCGCCCTGCGCCTGAGCCCAGGCACGCTCGGCCTCGGCGTACATCCGCTCGAACTGGTTCTGCCACTCGAGCGAGCTGATGGCGACCTCGGCGTTGTTCCGCTCGCGCTGCGCCTTGTCGGCGAGTTCGCGGCTGCGGGCCTGGCCTTCCATCTCATCGAGCTTCGCCGCGTACACGCTGTTCAGCTCGTCGGCCTTGTACCAGCCGATGTTCTTGTCGGTCTCGGCCTGAGTGAACCGCGCGTTCTGGGCAGCCAGGCGCTCGAAGCGGTTGGCGTCGTTGGTGACGAGCGCCGACTGGGCCGCAGCGCGCCGGGCCTCGTTCTCGGCGGTCGCCGAAAGGGCCTCACCCACCCAGCGGTCAGGCAGGTTCACCTGCCCGGCCTGCTCGGTGTACCAGCCGGAGGTGAACTGGCCCTGGGTCTGGCTGGGGTCGATGCTGACCGTCGCCTGCGCCGCCAGCGACTGCTCGGAGTACGCGCCGGCCGAGCTGCTGCTGCGGAACGCGTTCTCCGAGTTCCCGCCGCAACCGCCGAGGACGCCGGCACCGGCCGCAAGAGCCGAAACCATGGCCGTGATGACGATACGCCGTCCGTTGAATCCGTTGCCCTGATCGAAAGAATTCATCTGCTCGCTCCTTGAGGGATTGCTGTGTTCCAGAGGGTGCTGATCCGCCGCGCTCGCCTTTCCCTGATCGGTGCGCGGTCGTTGGTGGAAATCCATCCGTGGCAGCGCGTTCCACCGGGCGCGCCCCGTCGTCTGGGATCGGCCCGGCACACACCGCCCCAAAGCCGGACACCCGCCCCCGCGTTCAGATGAAATCACCCAGCCCGCACAAACCGAACCGTGAGCACAGACCGATCCATATTCCCGATCCGTCAGCAGGTAAACCCCGACGCCGCACCCACCATCCGCCCCCAAACCCCCGTGTGACCGACCCGGACACCCTCTATACTTCCACCCCATACAGGTCTACCGGCCCGTTTCGCGACCCCCGAAAGGCACCCCATGCCCTACACCATCAAGCCCGATCAGGGCTACGACACCGATGTGGAATCCCTCGACTACCTCAAGGGACATGTGGACACCGGTGATCGCTGGACGCTCAACTTCGGCCCGCAGCACCCCGCCACACACACCACCCTCCGCCTCGTCCTCGAACTCGACGGCGAGCGGATCGCTCGCTGCACCCCCCATATCGGGTACCTGCACTCGGGCTTCGAGAAGCTCGCCGAGCACATGGACTACAACCAGTATGTGACGATCGTCAGCCGGATGAACTATCTGAGTCCGATCGCCAACGACATCTGCTGGCACCACGCCGTCGAGAAACTCCTCGACATCGACATCACCCCCCGCTGCAAGGTGCTGCGGACCATCATGGCCGAGCTCGCCCGCATCCAGGACCACCTGCTCTGCACCGGAGCCGCGGCCCTCGACCTCGGCGGCTTCACGGCCTTCCTCTACGGCTTCAACCAGCGCGAACGCATCTACGACATCTGCGACTTCATCGCCGGCCAGCGCTACCACCCCGACTGGACCCGGGTCGGCGGCGCGATGCAGGACCTCCCCGACGAAGCCATCTTCAAGACCATGGTCAAGCGCTTCATCGACGAAGAGCTCGCCCAGGCCATCGACGATATGGAAAACCTCCTGATGCGCAACCGCATCTTCATCGATCGCGTCGCCAACATCGGCGAGATCGGCAAGGAGGAAGCCATCGCCTGGGGCCTCTCCGGCCCCTGCGCCCGCGCCTCCGGCGTCGAACGCGACCTGCGCAAGGACGAGCCCTACCTCTGCTACGCGAAGAACTGGGACGGTCAAGGCGCGGACCCGGTCGATTTCAAGGTCATCGTGCACGAAGACGGCGATGCCTTCGCCCGCTTCCATGTCCGCGTCGAGGAGATGAAGCAGTCGGCCCACATCATCCGCCAGCTCATCGACAACATCCCCGGCGGCCCCATCGACACCTTCGCCGACGGCAAATTCGTCAAGCCGGCAAAGAAGGATGTCTACGGCTCCATCGAAGGCCTCATCCAGCACTTCGAGATCATCATGTCCAACCGCGGCTGGGACACCCCCGTCGCCGAGGTCTACGGCGCTCAGGAGACCGCGAACGGGGAACTGGGCTACTACATCGTCGCAGACGGCGGCCCTCGCTCCTTCCGAGCCCACACCCGCCCGCCGAGCTTCATGAACTACGCCACCATGGCCCGCCTCACCGAGGGTCACCTCCTCTCCGACATCGTGGCCATCATCGGCTCGCTCAATGTCGTCGCGGCGGAGCTCGACCGTTAAAACGGAACCCGCGCCTCGAACACCCTCGCCGGCTCGCCCTCCCGCACGCTGACCTCCAGCGTGTGCGCGTGCAGCATCAGCCGCCAACCCGGCCGACGCTCCCCGTACAGATGGTCCCCGATGATCGGTGCGCCCAGCCCCCCGCCCCCGTGGGGGCCATCGTCGATATGGCTGAACGCGCTGTGCACGCGAAGCTGGTGACTGCGACCGGTGATGGGCTTGAACTCCACCCGGATGCACGGCGTGCCGTCATCCAGCGCCTCATGGCTGAGCACGGTGTACTGAGATCGGGCGGTGCGTCCCTGAATCGGATCATGGATCTGCCTGGGCCGGTCCTTCAGGTCGGCTCGGATCGGCAGGTTGATCAGCCCCTCCCGCCCGACGGGCAGGCGATCGAAGGTGCCCGGCTCGCGTGCATCGAGCATCGCGATATAGGTCTTTCGGGCCAGCCGATCCTGAAACTGGATCGAAAGATGCCGGTGGGCCTGCTTGTGAAGCCCGATCGCAAGAATCCCCGAGGTGTCCATATCGATCCGATGCGCGGTCAGCGGCCCGCTGGCCCCCTCGATGCTCACCGCGATCCGGGTCGCCACGCAATCGGCCTTGTCCGGATCCTCCTCGCAGCCCTTCCCCGGCACACTCAACAGGCCCGACGGCTTGTTGACGATGGCGACATCTTCATCCCTGTGGATGATCTCAAGCTCCGGGAACGGCGGCACGCCGGGCCGAGAGGTCGCACAGCGCGGGTCGGCCATCGGGCGGCACGGATCCACGGGCGAAAACCAGGGGGCGGCCTCGGATCGGAGGGGTTCGGAAGTCGGATCGCTCATGGTGGGCTACGATACCCCCCTCACCCCGGCCATCGCGGATCGCCGCGTCTGGGACACCGCTTTTTCCCCTCCGAATCGCGGCTTTTTCCATCTCCAATCGCCACAGGTATCGACGCATGCCCGACGCTCTCGCTCTTCGTATCCTCGCCGGATCCCTCTGCTCCCTGGCTGTCATGCTCGGCGGCTGTGACGAACCGAGCAACGCATCGTCCTCCGCAGCGACGATCGATGCCGCGGCGGTCGAGCCGACCGACTCGGACCCTGCCCACGGATCAGAAGCCGATGCGGACAGCGACCCGAGCGACCCGCGTGAGGGCCTCTCCCAGGAAATCCGCGACCGGCTCATCCGCGTCGAGAGCGGCTGGTACGACCCGATCACCCACAACCTCTATCGCACGAGCACGCCGCAATCGAACCCGGTCGCATCGGGCGGTCCGGAGACCGAGGCGAAGTACATCCTGAACGCCGTGCAGATCACCGACGAAGCCATGTTCAGCCGCGCCGGCGAGTCGTACTTCTCGCACGACGGGAAATGGATCATCTTCCAGGGCTCCCCACGCGATCAGTTCGGAACCGGACCCGGCGGCGGCCACGCCAACTACGGCATGTATGTCGCAAAGCTCACCTACTCCGACGACGGCGACATCACCGGCATGGGCGAACCGATCGAGGTCTCCCCCCCGGATCGGCGAACACTTGCGGCTGGTTCTTCCCCGGCGAACCCTGGCGCATCCTCTTCGGCTCGACGCTGGTCGAGCCCTCGGCCGACGACACCGCCGGCTACCAGCGCGGCAGCTCGCGCTACCGCTGGGCCTTCCCCGTCGAGATGGAAGTCGTCACGCGCGTCGTGCAGGAGATCTACGACGACTACCGCGAAGACCCGAAGCTCACCACCGAACTCGACTTCCTGCCCGGCGAATACGAGCCGACCGTCATGTTCGCCAAGCCCGGCGGCTACACCGCTGAGTGCGCGCTCTCCCCCGACGGGAGACACATCGTCTACTGCGCCGTCGACCCCGACACCGGCGTCGGCGACATCTGGATCCGCGACCTCGAGCGCGGGACCGAAGTCCGGGTCATCGAGGCCGACGGCTACGACGGAGGCCCATTCTTCAGCCCCTGCGGCACGCGCATCTGCTACCGATCCGACCGGGTCGGCAACAACCAGCTCCAGCTCTTCGTCTCCGACCTCGCCTTCGACGACAACGGCAGCGTCAGCGGCATCGAACGCGAGTACCAGCTCACCGACAACGAGCATGTGAACTGGGCTCCCTACTGGCACCCCTCGGGCAGCATGCTCGTCTACGCCAGCAGCGAAGTGTCGCACATGAACTACGAGGTCTTCGCGATCACGGTGCCACAGCGCGGTGCCGAAAACACCGGCCCGGGCTCCTACGACATCCAGCGCATCACCTTTGCCGAAGGGTTCGACGGCCTGCCGGTGTTCTCGGACGACGGTAAGCACTTCATGTGGACAGCCCAACGCGGCAGCACCCACGCCGACGAAGATCGTCCATCGAGCCAGATCTGGATCGGCCGCGTCGGGGACATGCCCTTCGCGGAGTAAAGCACGCACCGGGCCTGCGTCCGATTACTCGGATCGGCACGGGAATCTGGGAAGTCTGATCGAGTTACGCACAGCGCCGCCGCCGAATCCGCCGATCCGGACGGGGTATCAGTTCGCGCGCACCCTTCGCTCGCGCACGCTTGGGCACGGGATCGCACGAACCGCGCCCCGAGTCCAGAGCGGAAGGAACCAAGACATGACCGATCGACTTCGCCCCTCGCGAACCGTGCTCTACGGGTGTGCACTGCTCGGGATCCTCATCGCCCCCAGCGCATCACTCGCCCAGAGTTATCAGGTCTACACCGATCGGCAGCAGTTCCTCGACGCAGCCGCACAGGTCGCCGAAAAAATCGAATCCGACGATTTCTCCGACTACGCAGAAGGCGAAATCGATACCGGCACCCTCGCCGAGCATCCCGCAGCGGTGCTCGACCATCTCCGCATAGCGGTCCTCGATGGCCTGGATTTCTCCATCAACTACCCCGGATCTCCCGGACGCGATACACGCATCTTCTTCGATGATGTCACCACGATGAACGAGTACCCGCTGGCGATCCGCTTCGATCCCGAAGCCGAATCGCCCTCGCGCTCGCGCCATGTCCTCCGCCCGGTCGAAATCGACGAGCAGGGCTACCCCGTCTCCCCATCCGGCTCGATCAACACCGGCAACATCCGCTTCCGACTCGTCTCGGATCGAGTCCGCGGCTTCGGCCTCGACCTCGAAGGCGTGCACATCCCCGACGCGTCCGTGCTCCTCGTGCGCTTCTTCGATTCTGGCACGGACCTCTACCTTGACATCCCCGCCGGAACCGACGGCACGCTCTTCTTCGGCATCGTCGCCGATCAGCCCTTCGATGCCGTCCAGCTCTGGGCCGGACGCCCTTCACTGCACGAATCCGTGCAGATCGCTTCGGTCGTCACGGCGTTCACCGACCCGCCGGTCGAACTCGGCTGTCCCGGCGACACCAACTGGGACGGCGTCGTCGATCTCGATGACCTCAACGCGCTGCTTATCAACTTCGGCGACGACAGCGGAGTCCTCGGCGTCGAAGGCGGCGATGTCAACGGCGATCACCTGGTGAATCTCGATGACCTGAACTACCTGCTCGTCCACTTCGGTCTCAACGGCTGCGCGGGCGATCCCGATGACGGCGGCGGCGAGGGCGATGGCGGCGGACACGGGGGCGATGGAGACGGCGGACAGCCCGATGGCGGGGACGGCGGCGATGGAGGCGGCGGTGATGATGATGATGAGGGCGACGGGGGCGATGGCGGGGACGACGACCCGACCAATCCGGGCGATGGCGGCGGGGGCGGCAGCGAGTTCGAGCCCGAGGGTTAACCCGCCGGAGCAGGATCCATCTTCGAGCCCGGCGCTCCCGGATAATCGATGAACCCGAGGTGCATCATGCAGTGCGCCAGATGCAGCTTGACCCACTCCTCATGCGTCAGCGGACCCAGCAGCGGGCTGGGCTGGGTGAACCTCTCGCCGGCGTCGAGCCGCGCGATCTGCTCGCGGAGCTCGCTCAGGCCCTGCTCGAAACTCACATCGGGCTGAGGCAGCATGAACGAGGCCTGACGCGGCAACTGAAACCCCGACGCCATCGGCTCGCCGCTGATGGCCTTCTTCTTGAGCATCAGCCGCGCGATAAAGCGAACGGGTGCGGGGGCGCGGCTGGGAAAGCCGTCGAACGAACAGCGGAAGAATATCGCGCAGTGGCTGAGGATCTGCCCCGCCGACCAGTTGCCCGTCGTCACGATCTCTCCCTGCGCATCAGCGGCCTCCATGCGATCGAGTTCGGCCTTCAGGCAGTTCATGCAGGTGAACTTCAGGTCACGCCTCGGCGCGGTCTTCGTCTCGACGATGCCCGAGGGATCGAGTCTGCGGCTCATTGAAAAGTCTCCTTCGAAGCGCGCTCGAGCTCCTGACTGTAAAAGCGCTCAAACCTCGATCGCGTCGGGAAGTACACACCGATGATCGCCGCAGCGAGCAGCGGTGCGATCAGAAACAGCAAATTCGCGGTCAGCAGCCCGCAGACCGCGCCGAACAGCCCCCAACCCTCAACGATCGCCGCTCGCAGGAGCAACCCCGTGGTGTACGGACCGATCGCCGCCAGCTTCGGCGCATCGGGATCATCATCCGCATCCGCAGCCGCGATCCCGGCCTTCTTCAGCATCATCGGCAACAGGAACACAGAAGCGGGGATGCTGACGATGCCCCACACCCCGAGCATGATCGCGAAGAAACCCTCGTCGGTCATCCCAGGAGCCGGCGCTGGAGCCGGCGAACCGGGAGAAACCGGCGGTGGCGAATTCATCACCGGGACCATCGGCACGACCGCCGCGAACAGAACCAACCCCGCGATGAACGCCAGATGCAGAATCTTCAGCGTAAACATCGCGCCGGCGATGCTCGTCGGCTGCGGACCGGTAGGACGCACGGGTGACACGGTGGCTCCTCCTCGCCTCACGCGAATGGCTCAGCTCGCGTGAACAATACCCTCAGCGCATCTTTCGACGCGCGAGGGTGTCTGACCGATCAGTCGGACTCACATGGAGTCCACGAGTTCCGCGAGCAGACGGACCCCGAAACCGGTGGCGCTGTTCTTCACGAACGGCCCCTTGTCGCCCTCGACCGAGTGCACGCCGGCGATGTCGAGGTGGCACCACGGGATGCCCTCTTCGACGAAGTAGCTCAGGAACGCCGCTCCCTGGATCGGGTGAGCCGCACGAACCGGAGCGCTGTTCACGATGTCCGCCACCGGCGACTTCATCAGGTCCCTGTACTCCTGGTGCAGCGGCAGACGCCACACCCGCTCGCCGGTCTTCTCCGAGGCCGATTCCACCTTCGCGCGCAGCTTGTCGTCGTCGCACCACATGCCGCCGTAGGTGCTGCCCAGCGCAACCACCACGCCGCCGGTGAGCGTCGCCATGTCGATGACGCACTCGGGCTTGTCCTTGCAGGCGCGGATGAGCCCGTCGGCGAGGACAAGGCGACCCTCGGCATCCGTATTGGTGACCTCGACGGTCACGCCGTTGGCGTACTCGAGAATGTCGTCGGGGCGGTAGGCCTCGTCGCTGATCGAGTTCTCCGCGCAGCAGAAGTAGGCGATGACCTTCCGCTTCGGCTTCACCACCGTCGCGATCGCGTGCATCGCACCGAACACGCCCGCGCCGCCGTCCATGTCGCGCTTCATACCCTTCATGGATCCGGAGATCTTCAGCGACAGACCGCCGGTGTCGTAGGTGATGGTCTTGCCCACGAGGACGATCGGCTTCTTGCCGCGACCGGCGGACTTGGGCGTGTACTCGAGGCGCACGAGGCACGGCTTGTTCTCGGAGGCGTCGCCGACGGTGTGGATGCCAACGAGCTTCTCCTCCATGAGCTTCGAGCCCTTGGTGACCGTGCACTTCATGCCCGTCTGGCGCGCGAGCTTCTGGGCCTCCTTGGCGATGAACTCCGGCGTGCAGATGTTCGGCGGCGTCTCGCTCAGCGTGCGAGCGACATTCGTCGACTCCGCCAGCCCCAGCCCGTACTCCATCCCCGCGCTGAAGGCCTTATCACTGGCCCGCAGGTTCAGGGCCTGCCGCTCGGTCTTCGTGGTCGCCGAGCCGCGGAACTGATCCGCGTCCCACGACAGCAGACCCAGCGACTCGCCGAACGCCCGACCGCACGCACCGGAGTCGGCCTTCGCCGAATCGATCGCGCCGCCGAGTTCGATTCCAACGGAACTCGCCTTGATCTTCGCAAGGTGCCGCCCCAGCGACGCCGCGGCGGACCGGGCCGCCTCCACGCCGAAGCCCGACTTCTCGCCCAGCCCCAGCACCACGATCCGCTTTGGCGCGCCCTTACCCGTCGGGAACGCCTCCACGATGCAGCCGGTCTCACCGGTCGCCTCGCTGCGCTTGGCGGCGGCTTGAGCCAATCCCTCGGCATCGTGCTGCTTGGTCGTGCTATCGAGGGCGGCGCCGCCGCCGGTCGAACCGCCGGACTTGAACTGGCCGAGGACGAGCACATCAAGGGCGCCACGCCCGCCGACTTTGACTGATTTGAACATGAGAACAAGAACCTCCGTTGTCGGTGTAGGGGTTGAAATCGGCCCGGATGCGGGATTTTCATCGCGTACCGGAGCGGCGAGTGTAGCCAGCATCGCGGGTTCGTGGGACTATGTCGGGTAATGCCAGACGACGCCAACCCCGCCGAAAACCGCCCGATCCAGCTCCACGCGCCATGGCGCGACCGCTACATGCAGATGCTCTCGGATCAGCAGCAGGGCAAGGCCCCGTCAGTCGATGCCCCGGCCAAGCCCGTGAAGTCCGCCTGCTTCATCCGTGAGTACTGGCTCAACCCCGAGGCCGACGACACCAACCACATCATCGTCCGCACCGGACGCCCGAGCCCCCCCGCCACGCAGGGCGACTGGTCGCGCACCGTCCCCGACACCGAAACCCCCGGCGGCATGGTCTTCCTCAACCGCTACCCCTACGCCAACGGCCACCTGCTCGTCGCCCTCGGCGAATCCCGCCCGCGCCTGCTCGACTACACCTCCGAGCAGCGGGCCGAACTCTGGTCGCTCGTCGATCTCGCCACCGACCTCTGCGAGCGAACCCTCGGCTGCCAGGGCGTGAACATCGGCATCAACCAGGGCCTCGCGGCGGGCGCGGGCGTCCCCGAACACCTGCATGTCCATGTCGTCCCCCGCTGGCACGGCGATGTGAACTTCATCTCCGTGGTCGGGCAGGTCCGCGTCATTCCCGGCGCACTGGAGGCGATGGCCGAGCGGTATCGCAAGACATGGGACACCATGAAGCCGCAATGAACCGGCACGAAACAAGAGCCCGGAGCGCGAGCTCCGGGTACCTCTTTGCTTCAGGATGCCATGCAACCCGGAGCTGACGCTCGGGCGCAAATTCCGAACTCAAAGCCGCCCGACCCGCGGCATCGGGCCCACCAGCGGGCGTAGCCAGTCGCAGAACCCGTCCGTCACATCGTTCCCCGCCTTGGCGATGAACTCGTCGGGCATGTGCCGCGTCTTCGCCGCCACCGCCGAGAGGTCCACGCGCTTCATGCCGCTCTTGTAAGGGTCGGTGCTCGTGCGCACGATCGCGATCGAGCCGTCGAGGTCGCCGCTCTTGGCCAGCCCCGCCGCGAAGCGACCGGCGGCCCGGGCCTCCTGCTGATCGACCGGGCTGGCATCGGGCCAGCAGCGCTGCGCGTAGCCGAGCGTGTCCGCACGCACGCGCGGCGTCTTCCCCCCGACCGGCTTCAGTTCCTTCTTGAGCAGGTCCGCGAGCTGATCGCCCAGCGCACCCGAACCCGAGAGCTGCACATTGCCGTGCGCATCGGTCTGGGCGTTCTGGATCAGCTTCGCGCCGATCGCCGTGCCGTCCTTGTCCTGGATGCCCTCGCTCACGGCGACCTGGCAGCGCCCGTGTTTGGTCATCGCGGCGTCCACATCCTCGACGAACTTCTCCAGCGAGAAGGTCCGCTCGGGGACATAGACATAGTGCGGCCCGTCGTCCTCACGCTCGCGCATGAGAGCCGCAGCGCCGGTCAGGAACCCCGCGTGCCGGCCCATGATCACATTGATCTTCACGCCGGGGATCGAGGCGTTGTCGAGGTTGTCTCCCATGAACGCCATCGCGACATAGCGGGCCGCCGACGCGTACCCCGGCGTGTGGTCGTTCTCAACAAGGTCGTTGTCCACCGTCTTCGGCACATGGAAGCAGCGCAGCTCGTACCCCGATTGGTTCGACAGCTCGTTGACGATGCGGCAGGTGTCCGATGAGTCGTTGCCGCCGATGTAAAAGAAGTACCGGATGTCCAGATCGCGCAGCGACTCGAAGATCCGGGCGCAGTAATCCGCATCCGGCTTGTCGCGCGTCGAGCCCAGCCCCGCCGAGGGAGTCGCCGCGACGAGGTCGAGCTGGTCCTGGGGGATCCTGGTGAGGTCGACGAAGTCCTTGGCGACCATGCCCCGCACCCCGTGCCGGGCACCATAGCTCGTCCCGATCTGATCGATGCCTTGCAGCCCCTCCACGACGCCCACCAGAGACTGGTTGATCACCGCGGTAGGCCCGCCCGACTGGGCGACGACGGCGTTGCCTTTGATGAGTCCTTTGGAACCGGCGTTCATGTGGCTCTCCGAATCGTTGAAGGGGATGGATGGGGCTTCTTCGGGGAAGGGGCGGCCATCCTACCCGATCGCCACCGATCACCCCCGCGGGCGGCGGTACACTCTGAACCATGACCCATCGCATCGCAGAACCCGTCACGACCAGCACGATCGCTCCCGCTCGACCGGGCCTGACCCTGCTGGGACTGGCCCTGCTCGGTATGGCCATCCTGCTGGGCGGGTGCGCCAAAGAATCGGTGCCCCCCGCCTCCTTCCGAATCACCTCCGCCGAATACGACGCCTACTTCGACGCAGCACGCGAAGCGCTCCGCGACAACCACTTCGACCTCGAGCGCGTCGATGCGCGCAGCGGAGTCATCACCACCCGACCCGTCGCCGCGGCGGGCTGGGCTACACCGTGGATCGACCACGCCTCCACCAGCAAGCAGGCCACCAACGACCTGATCCATCGCAATCGCCGCATCGCCTCCGTCCGCTTCTCCCCCGTCCAAACGGAAACCGGGGTCGCCAGGCCGATCGACCCGGTCAGCGAAGACCTCCGCGCCTTCGACGGCACCATCGAAGTCTCGGTCAGCGTTGTACTGGAAGAGGTCTACCGATCCGGTCGTAGGGTTTCCCCGGCCTCCATCCGTCTCAGTTCCTTCACGGAAGACCCCCGATCCGACGCCATCGGAGCCCAGCAACTCCGAACCCGCACCGTAGGAACGGATTCCGCGCTGGCCTCACGGCTCGCGAATTGGATTATCCAAACCTCCCAAACCAACTAAGTTATCGCTTTCACCGCACCCCTCGCCGCCAGCGCCGCCCCCAAATTTTCCCCTGTATAGGGGGATACACTCTGAGGGTTCTGCGGATCTTTCACCCGATTTCTGGATTTTTTATTTCATCGATGCTCGTTATCGGTGACAATGAACAGATCCCAAGGGCGGGAGACTTTTTCCCACCCGCGTGGGGGATGCATCCGACCCGACCGCGAAAACTTCTCTCGAAGGGATTCGCCATGATCGCCTCGAAGCTGACCGTGCAACACCTATCCCTGTGCTCCAGAATCGCGGCACGGATGACACACCTCCCCGGAGTCGCCACTCCCGATTGGTGTTCTTCAGCAGCCAGAACCTTCCTGCGCTGCTGCAGCGACAGCGTCATCAGCGTCACCATCGCCCAGCGGTCCGACGATTCGGGGATCTCCATCCTCTCTACAGGAGCCGCCGCAGAGGGCGATCTGCTCTCCACCCAGCGCGTCCATCCCGATGCCGCCAACGATCTCGGATGGTCGCTCGCCGACACCGGCCACTCCGCAACCGCCGGCTCACACCCGCGGATCGCCAAACTCCGCGACCTCAGTTCATGGTCCCGATGGCCCGTCACCCCCGCCGGAAAACGCTGGTCCAAACTCGGTGTCCGCGAGATGCTCGTCGCCGACATCGCCATCCCCGGCCAGTCGAAGAACCGCGAACTGATCGTAGAGGTCGGATCCCCCAGCGCCCTCCAGCGGTTCGACCGCTGCGAGCCGGAGATCGTCTCCGCCCTGATGCCGGTCCTCGCCGAACGCGCCTCCCTCGCCTTCGGTTCCACCTACACACAAACCCTGACCACCCGAGAGCAGCTCATCCTCGTCCAGCTCGTCTCCGGTGCCTCGGTCCGCGAGATCGCCGAGCGCATCGATCGCAGCCCCCACACCGTCCACGACCATGTCAAATCGCTGCACCGCAAGCTCAACGCCAGCAGCAGAGGCGAACTGGTCTCCCGCTACCTCGGCTTCGAGGAGCAGCCCGGCACCGCCCCCGCCGTTCGTGAACACCGCGACGATGAAACGCCGCGCATCGCCACACGCAAGGCCCGACCGGCGAGCGCGGCGACGGTCCGATCCTGAACCGCTACACTCGAACGCGTGACCGATCCGATCGATCAGAACACCGCCCTGCGACTCGCACGCCAGCACGCCATGACCAGCCGCCTGCTGGGCGTTGATGTCATGCCCGTCTCCCGACAGGCCCCCACTCCCCCACCATCCCAAACCCCTCCGAAGCCGTCGCCGCAGGCCACGCCAGAACATGCCCCACAACCGCGCCCATCGGCCACAGCTTCACCCGGTTCGAAACTCGCGCTTCTGAACGAACTCCGCGTGCGGTACGAGCGCGAAAGCGTCGTCGCCAAGACCATCACCGGATGGACGAACATCGTCTTCTCCGACGGCTGCCCGGATGCAGCGCTCATGTTCATCGGCGAGGCCCCCGGCGCCGACGAGGACGCCACCGGTGTCCCCTTCGTCGGACGAGCCGGTCAGAAACTCACCGAGATGATCGGCGCGATGAAACTGGATCGCGCCGCTCGGGGCAGCCGCGGCGTGTACATCACCAATGTCCTGAAGGTCCGCCCGCCCAATAACCGGACCCCCACCCCCGAAGAGGCGATGCACGACGGCGGCTTCCTCGAAGAACAGATCGCCATCGTCGAACCCAAGGTGATCGTGACCCTCGGCAAGCCCGCCGCACATTTCCTGCTCCGAACAAGCGATTCCATGGGATCGCTGCGCGGCGTGTGGCACCAATACCAGGGAATCCCCGTGATGCCCACCTACCACCCGGCGTATCTCCTCCGCGCCTACACACCCGAGAACCGCAGGCGAGTCTGGTCCGACCTCCAGCAGGCGATGATGAAACTGCGCGAACTCGGCGCGATCGAGTTCTGAGAGTCCCCGCCAGAATCTGGGCAACAGAAAACGGGCAGACTTTGCAACACAAATCACTCGAAGCGGTGGAACCGAAGTACGAATCCGGTCGAATCCACTGGTAAGGAGCGATCGGGTTTGCACAGGGACCCGCTCGCTCCGCCTGGAGGGGGCCGACTCCTTTCACCGCCTTTTCTCTCCGGCGGTTACGCTCGATACCCATCCAGACCCCCACGAGGCCCGGCGTCAGAATTTCGATTCGGCGTCGGGCTTTTATTCTGCGCCTTTGTGATCCGCTGCGTCTTCGCAGGTTGCGTCAGCGGACGGTTCAGTCGGAGTTGGCTGCGTAGGGCGGGGTATCGAGTAGAACGGTTCCAAGAGTGCCGCCCTTACCTCGGGCTCGTCCTTTGCCCGAGCGAGTACGGTGACCTGATCCCATCCCAAGAGCGCGGTCGACCCCTTTGGCACCACCACATCTGTGCCCGGGCGCGTCACCAGTGTGATCACGGCACCTTGGGGTAGTTTCAGGTCGTGTACCTCGGGGCCTCGCACGCCTCGTGGTCCTGGCAGATCGATCACGATGAGGTCGAGATCGCTCGGTGCCATTGTGATAAGTTCCAAGTTGTACATCGGTTCAGGGCGTTGGGGCACGGAGAGCCCCAGCCACTTCGCCACCAGACCGATCGTCGACCCCTGAACCAGGATCGACAGGATGACCGCGAAGAACACCAGATCGAATATATCCTGTCCCTCCGGCATCCCCGCCGCCATAGGGTAGGTGGCAAGTACGATCGGCACAGCCCCGCGTAGGCCAGCCCAAGCAATGAACACGCGTTTGCGACGCTTGATACCCATCCCCATAGTGCCGAGGAAGACAGCCAAAGGTCGCGCGACAAAGGTCAGGACTGCAAAGAGGAGTATGCCCTGCAGCCAGATATCCGACCAGCCGCGCGGTGCCACCAGCAGTCCCAGCAAAACGAACATGATGATGTCTGACACCGTGGCCAGGGCCGAAGAGAAGTTTCCGGTGCCTTGCTTGTACACGAATGGGCGGTTGCCCATGACGAAACCGGCGATAAAGACAGCCAACATACCGCTGGTCGCCGCCAATTCCGCCACCCCGTAGATGAGCAAGATTACCCCGATCGACAGGACATAATAATGACCTCGATCGCGAATGCGCGCGCTGTTGTAAAGCCACAGCGCGGCGTTCGCCAGCACCCAACCCAGCACCAGCCCCCCCACGAACTTCCAGAAAAAGATCCCCACCATCGCGTACCACTTCGCATCACCGGTTGTGAATGCCTGGACCAGCGCGAGCGTGAGCAGAATCGCCATGGGATCGTTCGCACCGCTCTCAATCTTGACCGTGGAAGTCAGGTTCTTTGGCAGCGACTGCCTGCGGAGGATCGAGAAAGTCGCTGCGGCATCGGTGGAGGAAATGATCACGGCGATCAGCGCTGCGATTTCCAAAGGCCAGCGCAGCACACCCCAAAGCACCAGGAAAGTTGCCAGCGCTGTCAGCGCTACGCCCCAGGTCGCCATCCCGCCGGCGGGAAGCGCAACAGCCCGAAAATCCTCACGCCTTGTGCTGAATCCACCGTGAAACAGGATGAACACAAGCGCGATGTTCGCGATCTGATTGGCCAACCCAAAATCACTGAAGGCCCAGATATTCAGCACATCACTGCCGAATAGAATGCCGGTGCCCATAGCGATCAGGATGATTGGAACGCTCCAACGGTCCAACAGCGCTGCCACCAACACCACAACGATGAGTACTGATGGGCCGATCAGATACACAAGATCCATGCATGAAACTCCCTGTCGATCCATGCTAGGGCACGCGACGCCGCGTGTGGGTGCCACGCGGGCGGGCGCGGAGCCCATGGCCCCCGGTCGAACGATGCCGCCGCGGGAATATCGACCTATGGCTCAACCTATGTGCCCGAGCGCCCTGCACGATTAATTATAAGCGGCCAGGTTCCGCGGCAGGATAGCACACCACGACTGGTACCGCGTCCCCAGCAACCCGCTGATGAGCGGGGCCGGCATCGCGCTCGGGCGCACCGGCTGGATGGGCTCCGCTTCCGACCTCCAGAGCACGCTTCTGCTCGGGGGCATGAGCTTCGGTGCCGCGATGCTCCTGGATATCGGCACGCGCGCTGCGTCTCCCACTGCAGCCACGACCGACCGGGCAGACGCATCTCCGCCCTGAGCCGCAGCGATTCACCCGGCCCCACCTTCTCCACCCGCCAGAAGTCGAGCGACTGTTCGCTCGGTCGCGTCCTATGCTTGACCAGATACCGGCATCCGATCACAGGAGCACCCCCATGTCCAGCGAACGCCTCCGAGAACACCCAGTCCAACGATTCGACGCGCCGAGTCTGACTTTCGATTTCCACGCCGAGGCAGAGGCCATCCGGGCCGAGCCGCGCGAGTCGAAGCATGGGCACCGCCAGAAGACCCTCTTCAAGCACGACAGCCGCACGATCGCGCTGTTCGTGATGGAGAAGGGCGGGTCCATGCGCGACCACGCCGCCGACGGCACGGTGACGATCCAGCCCGTCGAGGGCGAGCTCGTCGTCACCGTGGACGGCGACGAGAAGCGCCTGAAGACCGGTCACATGCTGGTCATCGCCCCCCGAGTCCGGCACGAAGTCCGCGCGGACGATGAAGCGGTGTTCGTGCTGCAGGTCTCGCTGGGGGCGTGAGAATCGGGTGCCACGGGTTGACCCGAAGGGCAACCCGTGCCGCCTTGGATTCTCCCGACACCACCTCACACGATCTTCACACGCTTCGGACCGAACGGGCGGCTCCTGCTACCCTATCCGCCCCATGTCCACCACGATCCGACTCGAAAAGCTGTCCAAGCACTACAAGGCCCAGACCCCCGGCGCCGGCGTCACCAAGGCCGTCGATGAGATCTCCCTCGAGATCCCCACCGGACACCTCTTCTTCCTGCTCGGCCCCTCCGGCTGCGGCAAGACCACCCTCCTGCGCATGATCGCCGGATTCATCGAACCCACCGGAGGCAAGATCCTCTTCAACGACCGCGATGTCACCGGCCTCGCCCCCAACAAGCGCAACACCGGCATGGTCTTCCAGTCCTACGCCCTCTGGCCCCACATGACCGTCGCCCAGAATGTCGCCTTCGGCCTCGGGGTCCGCAAGGTCCCCAAGGAAGAGAAAGACCAGCGCGTCGCCGAGGCCCTCAAGATCGTCCGCATGGACCCCTACGCCGAGCGAAAGCCCAACCAGCTCTCCGGGGGCCAGCAGCAGCGCGTCGCGCTCGCCCGCGCCCTCGTCGTCCGCCCCGATGTCCTCCTGCTCGATGAACCCCTCTCGAACCTCGACGCCAAGCTCCGCCTGGAAATGCGCACCGAGATACGGCGTATCTGCTCCGAGACCGGCATCACCACCGTCTATGTGACCCACGACCAGAAGGAAGCGCTCTCCATGGCCGACGGCGTCGCCGTGATGGACATGGGCCATGTCGCGCAGGTCGGCCCGCCCCGCTCGCTCTACCAGCGCCCGGCATCCCGCTTCGTCGCCGACTTCCTCGGCGAGACCAACTTCCTCGCCGCCGAGGTCACCGATTCCACACGCACCGACGACGGGCGCGCCCTGCTCAAGCTCCACACCAAGGCCGGCGACCTCGAGTCCACCGCCTTCGACGCCTCGAACCTGCCGGCCAAGGGCAATGTCACCTGCTCGGTCCGCCCTGAGGCCATGCGCATCGTCGAGCCCAAGACCCCCGGCTCCATCGACGGCAAAATCGTCGAAACCATCTACCTCGGCGAGATGGCCCAGTACATCGTCGAACTGCCCGGCGAAACCCGCGTGAAAGTCTTCGAGCTGCACCCCAGCCATGTCGACGACTCGGGCAAAACCCGCGACGCATCCATCGCCCTCAAGGTCGATCCGAAGGATGTCGTGGTTCTGGCGGATTGATCAGCACTCGCCGATCGCCTCACCACACATACTCGTAGTCATCCTCGGCATCCGCACCATCCCCCCCGCCCCGCAGCTGCGGCAGGTCGATGCCGTATTCCTTCCAGTTCACCCGGCTCAGCGCCTCCAGCACCGCGACCGTGGGCAACAGCGCCACCGCGCCGATGGCCAGCCCGCGACGCACCCACGCGCGCCGCCGCTGCATCCAAGGCAGCGCCCACACCAGCGCGCACAGCGGGGCGACCACGAACGCCGCGCCCTGCCAGGCGTTGATCCCGCCCTGCCACGCCGCCGCATCGCTCCACAGCAGCCCCAGCATCAGGCAGACCACGCCCACACCGCCCCTCGCGATCGAGATCGGCCCGCGCCACCACGCCAGCAGGATCGCCGGAACCAGCAGCACCGCCATCGCGATCGCCACATCGCCCGCCGAGGCGTACGCCGCTTCGAAGATCAGCATCGGCGCGCTCGCCAGGCACAGCCCCGCCGCGATGATCACCGGCGTCGCCCCGCGCAACCGGCTCGCGATCGCGTCCATCGCGCTCCACACCAGCGTGATCGCCAGCGCCAGCCCCGCGACCCGCAGCATCCCGGCGCCGATCTCCCACTGCTCGTTGACGAACCGCAGCGACACCACCCCGGCCACCGCTCCCGTGCTCACCAGCAGGCGCACGCCCAGCAACGCCCACAGCGGCAGACGCACCACCGACAACACGAGCGCGATGGGCACGATCCCCACCGCCGCCGCGAACCGCCATTCATAGGATGACTCGATCGGCAGCAGCACCTTCCCGCCCAGCACGAAGTGCGCCACCACCGTCGCCAGCCCGATCCCCAGCGCGCTGCCCCACCAGCCACGAGGCAGGCGATGCCCCGGATCGCGCACACCCTCATCAACCTCGCTCAGCGTGTACCGAGCCGTCGCCCACGGCCGCCACGCCACCAGCATGCACAGCGCCACAATCAATGGCGGCAGCACATACCCCAGCAGAATCGTTTCGGGACCTTTGGGCATTGAAAAGCGCGTCGCCCGCGTCAACGGGGCGACGCGCTGGAGGAGAGAGAGTCGCGAGTGGTCTGAGTGGCGGTCCGGTGCCGGCAGCGGAGGAGGAGGAGGAGGAAACAGTGCCGCCGGCACCGGGTGCCGCCTGGAGGAGGTTCAGTAGGTCAGCCGCGGATGCCCTGCAGCGAAACGATCAGGGTCACCTCGTCGCCGAGCGACCCGTTCTCCACGCCGTAGGTATCTCCGAAGTCCGAACGCTTGATCGTGAACTCGGCGTGGAAGCCCTGACGCGCTCCGCGGCTGGACTGCGCTTCACCCGTCACCGTCACAGGAACCGTGATCGCCTTCGTCTGTCCGCGATAGGTCAATTCGCCCGTGACATTCACCGCGCCATCAGCCCCCGCCTCAGCGCCGGTGCTCTTGAACGACAGCTTGGGGAACTGCTCGGCGTTGAAGAAGTCCGGGCTTTTCAGGTGGTTATCCCGCCGCGAGTTGTTGCTGTTGACGCTCGCCGTCTCAACCGAGACATCGACCATCGTGTTCGACGGGTTCTCCGAGTCAATGCGGAACTTCCCGTCCATGCCGGCGAACGAGCCGTAGAAGTACGACACACCGCCGTGCTTGATCTTGAACACCACCGACGAGTGCACCGCATCCACGCCGTACTCGTCCGCGGCGATGCTCGTCGCTCCCGCGGTCTGAGCCGAAAGCACCGGCAGCGTCGAATCGGTGCCGGAAAGCGAAGCCACCGCTCCAACAGTCAGAGAAGCCGCGGCGAGAAGCGAGAGCGAGCGTGCGATGCGATTCATGGAATTCCTCCTTGAGCATTGTCGAGATCGTGAGTCGTCGAGCGTGTTCGCAGGGCAACGGACCCCGGAGTCAGCACAGACCAGTAATCCGGCAACGCACCCAAAGTATTCCTTGTTCCCACAGATTTCTCAACCCCGTTCAAGCGTGACCCGATAAAACCCCTTATTCACGGGAAATCTGCGATACTGGCTCTGACCGAGTCGGGAGAAGGCGGGGGTGAGGGGTTCGTCGGGTGCCACGGGTTGACCCGAAGGGCAACCCGTGTCCTGTTCAGTCCGTGTGGCACGCTCAAACTCGCTTGAGCATGGCTCCGAATGCAGGGCAACCCTCGCCGAACCCTCTTTGGTGGGGCGGGCTTCCAGCCTGCCCTCTTCTCCTCAACAACCCGAAGGGCATCCCGTGTCCTGTTCAGTCCGTGTGGCATGCTCAAACTCGTTTTGAGCATGTCCCCGGCTCGGCCTCCCTCTCCCCCGCTCCTCGAACGGGCGGGAGAGGGCCGGGGTGAGGGGTTCGCACCGCAGGTGCGAGGGGACTAGTCAACTCGCATGAACTGGCCGCTGGGCGTCAGCGTGATCACAAAGTGGGAGTCGGCGGTCGGGCCGAGTCGGATGTCGAGCATGTAGCTCCAGAGGTCGAGCGCATCGCGGTAGCCGGGGTTGTACACGACCATGATGTGTTCGAGACCCAGACCTGTCGCGTCGTGGGCTCTGCCGGCGGACAGCCCGAGTTCCTTCAGGTGCGCTCGGACTTCCGCTTCGGGCATGCCGAAAGTCAGGCGGTTCTGAAGTTCAGCGAGGATTCTCGCATGCTCCGCATCGGAACGGAGGATCAGCGCGTAGCGACCGGCGTAGAGGATCGCGAGGATCAGGAACGGGGTCGCGAGGAGGATGAGGTTTTTGCGCTTCTTGGGCATCTATAACCGGCTAGCAAACTGGCGGTGGGACACGCCCTTTGATTTGGGCACGGCAAACGGCATCCAATGTGTGCATTTTCGACAGGGGGGTTCGACTTGGTCAGCGCACCTTGAACGATGGCTTCAACTCCACGCGGGACGCGCGAACCGAATAATCCCTCAAATTCACCCACGCGATTCGCGTTTGTAGCGGCTGGTCATCGTGACAGGATATCGATTAATCAACCGCTACCGTTCGTCTTGGTAATCCCCAGCAACGACTCATACCCGAGCTTGTCCATTGCCCAGTGAATGATTGGGGTCAAGCGTCGGACTCTTAATTGATGGTCG
>CBFGVX010000015.1:0-55393 GCA_965652425.1 uncultured bacterium
GCCGCTATCCTGTCATTCCATGCCCCCCACCACGAAGCACGACGGTCACGCGGCTTCTGACTCCGTTGAGCACTCCCCCGGGGTGCTTCTGCTCACCCTCCCCCTGCATCCGCCGGCTTCGATGACGCTTGATCGGCGGACCTGGCGCGAGGCGGTTCGGGAGGCGACTCGGTCGTACGGCGAGTTCCGATGCATCGGCCTGTATCTCCTTCTGCTCGGGCTGGGGGTCGGTGCGACGGGGGCGGCGTTCGTGTTCATGCAGTGGCTGCTGGACCGCACCAATTATGCTTGGTGGGCATGGGGAATCGGGGCGGCGTCGCTCGGGGCCGGGCTGGTGGTCGTCCTGCTGATCACGAAGTGGCTGCTGAGAGGGCCGAAGCGTCATCTGGCGCTGGTGCTGGAGGTCCGGGGGATCATCCTCTGCGGCAACTGCGGCTACCGGATCGAGGGGCTGGACGCCTCGGGCAAGTGCCCGGAGTGCGGGGCGGCCCGGCCGCTGGGCGGGGCGAAACGGGCGATCGGCTGACAGGGGCGGGTTCGGGCTCTAGCATCGGGGCCTATGGCCGCGCTGATTGTGATCCCGACCGCTCTGGCGATCCTGCTGATCTGGCTGGTGATGACCACGCCGGGGCGGATCCGGCGCAAGCGTCTGCGGGACATGGGGGTGCCGCTGTGCTGGAAATGCCACGCGCGGCTGGACGGTGTGGACGAGCGGGAGGAGTTCTGCCCGGTCTGCCGCGCCCGGATCAGCCGGTTCGAGGGCGGCGGGAGACGGGTGGCGCCGGGCGAGGAAGCGGTCTGAGGGTGTGGCGGGCGTCCGGGAGCCGATTTCGGACGGGCCGGGGGCGTGGCCAGGGTCTGTATAAAGGATGGCGCTGGGGCCGGGGTGTGCTACATTGGCTGATCGCAGGTCCTGCGTGGTGCGGGATGCCCGGTTTCGGCTCAGGAATCGGGGATTTCGATGGAGCCATCGGCTCCTGGATGCGTACCGGGTTGGGTCTGCGTCCTGTGCTGCGGGTAAGGTGTGGCAGTGGCCCGCCTCCCGGGGGCAGGGTGCGCTGTGCCGGGCCACAGGGCCCGGAGTTTTCAGAACCGCTTTGCAGGGAAGTGACCTTCCGATGAATGTGATGACCGATTCTCGTGCGGGTGATTCGATCGCCGGACGGACCAGCTTCAGCCCGGATCACGAGCACAACCCGCACGAGACCCGTCTGGGCAAGTTCATGCAGGCGTGCATCAAGTTCGGCGGGTCGGACCTGATCGTGAAGACGGGCGTGCAGCCGAAGCTGCGGCTTCGGGGTGCGCTCAAGCCGCTGGACACCGAGCCGGTCTCGAAGGAGGAGTTTCGCTCGATCGCCAAGGCGATCCTGAGTCCGGAGCAGATGAACGACCTGGTGAAGTTCGGCTCGGTCGACTTCGCCTACGACTACGACGAGGACAACCGCTTCCGCGTGAACCTGTTCCAGACGCGGGGTTCGATCTCGATCGCCGCTCGTCTGATCACCTCGAACATCCTGCCGTTCGAGGGTCTGCACCTGCCGAAGGTGATGTCGGAGATCGCGATGCAGCCGCAGGGCATCGTGATTCTGGCGGGCGTGACTGGTTCGGGTAAGTCGACGACGATCGCGTCGATGCTCGATTACATCAACGAGCGCAAGCCGGTGCACATCGTGACGCTGGAAGACCCGATCGAGTACATCTTCAAGGACAAGAAGGCGACGATCCACCAGCGCGAGATGGGCATCGACTGCCTGAACTTCGAGACGGGCCTGCGGGCGCTGGTGCGCGAGAACCCGGATGTGGTGCTGATCGGCGAAATGCGTGACTCGGAGACCTTCGAGGCGGCTCTGCACGCCGCGGAAACGGGTCACCTGGTGTTCGGAACGATCCACGCGTCGAGCGCTTCGCAGACCTTCGGTCGCATCTACGACCTGTTCCCGCCTGATGAGCGTGAGCAGGTGCGGAAGATCCTGGCGTACCAGATGCGCGCGATCGTCTACCAGAAGCTGCTGCCGACGCTGAAGCCGGATGTGGCCCGCGTGCCCGCGCTGGAGATCCTGATCAACACGGCGGCGGTGACGAAGTTCATCGCCGAGGGACGCGAGAACGAGCTGAACGAGATCATCAAGAACCAGGAGTCGCGCCAGATGGGCATGATCGACTTCAACGGGTCGCTGGTGAAGCTCGTGGAAAGCGAGTTCATCCACATGCGCGTGGCGATGGAGTCCACGCCGAACGCCGACGAGCTGAAGATGCGCCTGAAGGGAATCAGCTAAACTGCCCGGCCGCCACCGATGCGGTTCGGGGCGGCAGTCTTTTTGGATCACACGGAACGGTATTGCGTTCCTTACACCAATCGCGGCGGGTAACGCCGCCACAATGAGCTCTGGACCCGCCTATGACGGACCCGTCGCTGAATACCCCGCTCACGCTCGCCGCCGGGCTGTTCCTCGTTTCGTTCTGGAAGCCGGTTCTGGTGGTGATCGCGATCACCGCCTGGGCGTGGGTGATCTCGTCGATCTACGACAAGGACGCCGCCCGCTGGTATTTCAAGCGTCAGGCGTGGAATGTCGGTCACCTGTTCGCGGGCATCGTCGCCGTGGGCGTGGTGCTGGCGGTGCCGCTGTCGTTCTTCATCACCTTCCCGCTGATGATCCTGGTGCTGGCGATCGACCTCGGTGTGTACGCGTTCCTTCGGAATCGCGACAGCCGCGTTCCGGAGAAGCACCGCTGGTCGCTGGACTTCGAGAAAATGGCTGCGGCGAAGGCGGCCAAGAAGAGCTCCAAGAACGCCAAGGGCATCACGATGTCCTTCGAGTCGCCGTCGGGCCGGATCCCGTCGCCCGAAGTGGAAACGCCCCAGTACGAGATCCGCGTCGCGGCGGAAAGTCTCCTGAAAGCGACGATCGAGCTTCGCGGCTCGCAGCTCGACATCACACCGATCCGCAAGGACGCGTACGGCGCGACCTGTCTCGTGGACGGCCTGCGGACTCCGATCGAGCAGATCCCCGCGCAGCAGGCCGTGGCGATCATCGATTTCTTCAAAGTCGCGGCGGGCCTGGACACCGAGGACCGTCGTCGCAAGCTGACCGGCACAATGAAGTTCGGCGTGGGACAGACCGCGACGACCGACGCGCGCGTGACCACCAAGGGGACTTCATCGGGCGTGACCATGAGTCTGCTCATCGACCCCGAAGCCCAGGTGCAGCGCCGGATGGACGACCTGGGCCTGCAGTCGAGCCAACTCGAAGAACTCCGCAGGATCGTCGAGGACGAAACGGGCGTGGTTCTGCTGGCGGCCCCACCCGACAACGGACGCACCAGCACGATGTACGCGCTGGTGAAGGCGCACGACGCGTACACCTCGAACGTGCAGACCATCGAACTCGAGCCGCAGGCCCCGATCGAGGGCGTGCGCCTGAACCACTTCGATCCGCAGGAAGACGGCGCGGAGTTCTCGACGCTCGTCCGCTCGATCCTTCGGCGCGACCCCGATGTGGTGGCCATCGCCGAGCTTCCCGATGAGGAGACGGCCAAGACCATCGCACGGGCCGACCACGAGCACACCCGGACCTATGTGAGCATCCGGGCCGACTCGGCTCTCGCGGCGATCCAGGCCTACTGCCGCGCTGTCGGTGATCAGGAGCTCGCGGCGAAGTCGCTGCGGGGCGTGGTCGCCCAACGGATGCTCCGCCGTCTGTCCGAGAACGCGAAGATCCCGTTCCAGCCGACGCCGGACATGCTCAAGAAGCTCGGCCTGCCTTCGGAAGTCAAGACGCTGTACCGCACCGAGGGCAAGGTGCTCATCAAGGACAAGCTCGAGCCCGATCCGGTTTCCGGAGGCACGGGTTACTTCGGGCAGGTCGGCGCGTTCGCGGTGCACTTCATCGATGACGAAGCCCGCAAGCTGATCGCGGCCAACGACATGACCGGGCTGCGGGCGCTGTTCCGTCAGCGCAAGCAGCCGACGATCAACACCTCGGCGATGCAGCTCGTGGTCAAGGGCGAGACCAGCGTCGAGGAAGTGCTGCGCGTGCTGCACAACCAGTCGAAGGGTTCTTCCTCCGGCTCGTCGGACCGTCCCTCCCCCGCTCCGGCCTCGGCCTGAGCCACACCGCTCGATTCTTCCCCTCGCTGCACGGGGCCGTTCGATACGGCCCATCGCACAGGACCGCTCTCATGATTCTGAATGTTGTCACGATCGTCATACTGCTCCTGATCACCGGCCTCTGGTGCACCAGCCAGAAGGGCCGTGGGTTTTTCAGCTCCTTCCTGAACATGGTGTGCGTGATCGCAGCCGGAGCGGTCGCGATCGGCGTGTGGGAGCCGATCACGCTGCTGATCCTTGAGAATGTGGACAACGCGCTGGTGGAGCGGATCGCCCCGACAGCCGCGCTGCTGCTGCCGTTCTGCATCGCGCTGGCCATCCTGCGCCTGTCCTCGGATGCCGTGGTCAGCGCGAATGTGGACTTCGATGACGCGACGAACTTCATTGGCGGCATGGTCTGCGGAGCCGTTTCCGCGGTGATCACTACCGGCATCGTGATCCTCGGTCTGAACTTCCTCGGCGTCGGCAAGACCCTGATGGGTCACGAGTACATCGAGCGCGATGCCGGCAACCTGGTCTACCAGTCCAACCTGTGGGCCCCGGTGGACAAGATCACGGTCGCGGTCTACGAGAAGTTGAGTCTTACGGCGTTCAGCACCTCCACCCCGCTCGCGCAGTACGCCCCGAATCTCCATGAGCAGGCGGCGCTGAGCCGCGTGGTCCACGAGACGGATAAAGGCACGCGGTATGTCGGTCGCGCCTCGCTGGACCCCAGTGAGCGGACGCTCCAGATCAAGGGACGCATGACGGTCAGTGGCGAACTCTCCGACCTCCTGACAGACCGCTGGTTCCCCGATCGCGGGCACACCGTGCGTTCGGTATCGGGGGAAGCCCCGGCGAACGGCTCGTCGGCCGAGATCGTGTTTCTGCAGGTCGGCGCGAACGGTGCCGCCGAGGACAGCGGTCAGATCGTCTTTACCCCCGGACAGATCCGGATGATCGTGACACGCCGGGATGAGGGCATCGCCATCCACCCGCACGCGGTGTTCGCGAAGGCCTCGGCCCGTGCCGGATCTCTGACCCGGTTCCGTTTCGACGATACGAACGCCTCGATCAGTTCACCCGGACGCGGCGGCGACCATGTCTTCGGGTTCGAGTTCCTTGTACCCCCGGGCTTCACTCCTGACTCGATTATCGTCCGCAATGTCCGCCGTTCGCTCGATGGAGTCCCCGTCTACCCCGAAACCCGCGAGGCGTTGGCCGGATCTGCAGCACGAGATCAGGCCATTGCGGGCGGCGAAGTGACGACCGCGCTGAACATCGGCCTGAGCGGTGTGGACCTGCCAGCCCCGACCGGGCAACCGCTGGCGACCGACGACCCCAACGCGCAGAGCTCCCCCCTATTCCTCACGCCGAACCTGCCGGATCGTTTCGGTATCTCGCTGAACCGGGAGCGCGGGCTGACTCTGGCCGAGGTTCAGCAGGGCCGCAGCCGTACTCAACTGGTCATCCGGAGCGGCCGGGCGGAGTTCGGAGTGGACGAGATCGCCGGTCAGGTCGGCTCCTCCGGCACGGTCGCGACAAGCTTCGAGCAGCCCACAGGGCAGCGCGTGATCATCGTGCCGCTGAAGGAACGCAACCAGCAGAACATGACCATGTACGGTCGGGCGGTGCAGCAGCTCGGAACGAACGCGAAGCCGCTGCTGTATGACCGCGCGAGTCGGCGGTACTACGAGTGCAACGGGTTCGTCCATGTTTCGAGCAGCAATCGTGTCACGATCCAATACGGGTTCACCTCGGAAGTGGTCAACAACATGAGCCGCGACCTTCCGGACATGAACATGAACGGTTCTGAGACCGGCATCTACCTCGTCTTCCTCGCCGATCGCAGCACGGAAGTCACCGATTTCGTGCTCCAGATCGAGGGCGAGTCGGAGCCGCGGGCGGCCGTTCGCTTCAACCCGCCGATCTCGAACCGCTGATCCGGCCCATTTCGGAGTTGGATTCCTAACCGATCAAATGAAAAGCCGGACCCGATGGGTCCGGCTTTTTCGTTGGCCGGGTTGTGCGTGATCGGATGGATCAGGCGTCTGCGGGCTGGGCTTCGGCCTCGGCGGGCTCAGCCGTGTCAGCCGCGGCGACCTCGTCGGAGAGCTCGGCTTCCTCTGGCTCATCGATCTCGAGCGGGGTGTCCGACTCGACCACCAGTGTGACGGTCGCTTCGAGGTCGCGCTCGGGCTTGACGGTGATGTCGAACTCACCGACGCGCTTGATGGTCTGGCCGATGCGGACATCGCGGGGAGCGACATCGAAGCCCTTCTCGTTGAGCAGATCGGCGATGTCCTGCTGGGTGACCGAGCCGTAGAGCAGGCCCTGATCGTTGCAGGCCTTGACGACGGTCAGGCGGTACTCGTTCAGGCGGGAGACCATGCCCTCGCGCTCGGCCCGCTTGGCGGCACGCTCGGCTTCTGCCTTGGCGCGCTTGTCGGCGAGCTGAGCGATCAGTTCCTGCGAGGGAGTCGTGGCGAGGCCACGGGGCAGGAGGTAGTTGCGAGCGTAGCCGGTCCGCACGGTGACGACATCGCCGACGATGCCGAGGGTGTCGACGGTCTCGACGAGGAGGAGTTCAACATTCTTGCTCTTTGCCATGGTGTGGCTGTCCTTTCATGGTCCGGCGGTCGTGCCGGGCGAAAGTTGAGGAGCCGGTGGGAGGCACTCGCCTCGCCGCAGACCGGCCCCAACGCGGTTCACGGATTGTGAAGTGTTCGCCGGGCCGTCAGACCGGGCGAACGGGAATTGATGGGTTCAGAACGGGATGTCGTCGTCGCCGAGCGACTCGTACGCGGGCGAGGACTGGGGGCCAGCGTCGTAGGAGCGATCGTCGTCATTGGAATAACTCGATCCCTGGCTGGGCCCGCCCCCACCGGAGCCGCCGCGGGAATCGACGAACTGGAAGTCGTCGACGACGACTTTCAGCTTCGAACGGTTCTCGCCGGACTGCTTGTCTTCCCATTTGTCGAGGCGGAGCTTGCCCTCGATGAAGACGGGGCGTCCCTTGCCGAGGTACTGGGCCATGACCTCGGCCTTGCGACCGAAGACTTCGCAGTCGATGAAGTTGGCACGCTCCTGCCACTGCTCGTTGCGGTCCTTGTAGCGCTCGTTCACGGCGAGGGTGAACTTGCCGATGCTGCCGCCGCTGGGGAACTGGCGCATCTCGATATCGCGGGTCAGGTTGCCCATGAGCAGGACTTTGTTGACATTGCCAGCCATGCTGCCTCCGGCTTCTGGAATCTGGAACTGGCGGCCCCGAGGTTCGGGGCCTGACCGGTCGATCATGGTACCAGACCCGGCCGCGGGTTACGGGCCGGGGAGGTACTGCGGGGTCTGAACGGGGTTCAGGCCGAGGTTTCGGCCTCTTCCTCTTCTTCCGCGTCGGCGGCGTCGTCCTGAGCGGAATCGGCGGCGTTCTGCTCGGCCTCGTCGGCGGCGAGCTTCTCCGCGCGGAGTTTGACCTCGTCGGCGAGCTGCTCGGTGCCGTCGGCGGCACGCATCTCGTCCTCGGTGAGGTGGTCGCAGCGGAGGACCATGACGCGGAGGATGGAATCCGAGAGGTGGGCCTGACGCTCGATGACCTCGATGTTGACCGGGTCCGCGGCGAAGTAGGTCAGGAAGTAGACGCCGCGCTTCTGCTTGTTGATCTCGTAGGCGAGGCGGCGCTCGTCCCACTTCTTGAAGGCGATGATGTCGGCCTTGCCGCGGGCGAGGACTTCCTTGATGTGATCGACGCAGGCACCGAGATCGTGAGCGGCGGCCTGGGAAACGAGGAACATGGCCTCGTAGTTGTTTGAGCGTCCTTTGGACTCTGCCATGGGTGAACTCCCTTTGGGTTCTGGTGGTGAAGCCCCGGCGCACCGGCCGGAGCAGGGTTGGTGGTTGGATCAGGCCGACGAGGATCCGCCGGCGTTGTTGGTGAGCCACCCGGGGTGGATGCCCTCGGTTGGCGGGTTGGGATTCTGCTTCTGCCCGCTGTCGGCCTTCGGTCCGGATTCGGACTTGGGCTTGGCTTCGGGCTTTGGCTTGGGTTCATCGGGGGCGTTGAAGGCGTTCATCGCGGCGATCGCACCGTAGTGGACCCAGGTGCGGAGGGCCTCGATGCTCGTCTTCACGGCCTTGTCGATCTCGACCATCTGCTCGTCGGTGAACCGGCCGAGCACATAATCGACCTGCGGGATGATCCCCGGCGGGTCGATACCGATGCGCAGTCGGGCGTACGAGTTGGTGCCGAGCATCTGCTGGATGCTGGCGAGCCCGTTGTGCCCGCCGGTACCACCCTTGGCCCGGATGCGGATCTGGCCGCAGGGAAGGGCAACATCGTCGACGAGGACCATGATGTCGGCTTCGGGATCGAGTTTGTAGAAGCGGACAGCGTCGGCAACGGCCCGACCGGAGAGGTTCATGTAGGTCATCGGCTTGAGGATGGCGACCTTGTCGGTCATCCCGGAGCCGTCGGCGTTCTCGGAGAGGCGGCCTTCGACCATCATGGACTGAAACTTGCTCTTCCAGACTTCGGAGGGCGCGCAGAGATCGCGGAGCCGATCGGCGGCCATGAAGCCGGCGTTGTGGCGGGTCCGCTCGTACTGAGCGCCTGGGTTTCCGAGTCCGACGATGAGTTTCATGTCCTCTCAAGCGGGCCGATGGCTCACTTGTCCTCTTCTTCCTTCTTGGTCTTGATGACCTCGGGCTGGGAACCCTCAGCGCTGATGGCCTCGCTCTCGGTGCCCTCGCTGGCCTCCTGCTCGGACTTCACATTGATGATGACGGCAACGGTCTCGGGATCGCAGTCGAGCTTCAGGCCCTCGGGCAGCTTGATGTCGGCGGCGGTGAGGTAGCTGTCGGCGGCGAGGTCCGAGATGTCCAGACGGATCTCTTCGGGGATGTCGGACACGCGGCAGGTAACGGGGACTTCGTTCATCTTCTGAACGAGCACCGCGCCCGCGGTCTTGAGGCCCTTGGGCTCGCCCACGAGGTGCAGGTGGACATTGGCTTCGACGATGTCGTCGAGGTTGACGCGCATCAGGTCGCAGTGGACGACATTGGTGCCCAGGTAGTCGAACTGCAGGTCCTTGAGCAGCACGGTCTGCGTCTTGGATTCTTCTGCGAGTTCGATGGTGAAGACGCGCTCGCCCGATTGGAAGAAGCGGATGGCTTCCTTGTGGTCGAGGCTGAGGTGCGCAGGATCTTTGCCCTGGCCGTAGAGGACGCAGGGGAGCTTGCCGGCGTTGCGCTCGCGCTTGGCGTAGCGGGAGCCCTTCTTTTCGCGGCGCTGGGCCTGCAGGGTGTGGGTCGCTTGCATGACTTGGATCTCCATTCAGTACCGGGACCTTCCCGGCGTAGGTGTTCGTTTGACTGGTGGATTCAGCGTTTGCTTTCGGCGAAGTTGCGGAAGAGCGCGCTGATGGACTGGTTGTGGTGGATGTGGTGGATGGCGTCAGCGAAGAGCTTGGAGATGCAGAGCACCTCGATGCGGTCTTCGATGCCGCGGAATCGGTCCTCGCCGTCGAGGGTTTCGCGCGGGATCGTGTTGGTGACGATGACGCGCTCGATCGGGCTGGCGTTGATCTTCTCGACGGCCCTGCCCGCGAACACGGCGTGGGTGGCGGCGACGGTGATGCTCCTGGCCCCCTGCTTCTTGACCAGGGAGGCGGCTTCGCAGATCGTGCCGCCGGTCGAGATCATGTCGTCGACCATGAGCACATCGCGCCCCTCGACAGACCCGATGATGTGCTGGCTCTTGACGGTGTCGCCGGAAACCCGACGCTTGTCGATGATGGCGAACTGCGCGCCGAGCATCTCGGCGTAGGCGTTGCCCATCTTGACATTGCCGACATCCGGGCTTACCACGACGAGGTTCTTCGTGTACTCGGGCTGGCTCAGGAAATAGTCGAGGAAGATGGGCGAGCTGGCGAGGTGATCGACGGGGATGTCGAAGAATCCCTGGATCTGCGCGGCGTGCAGGTCGATCGTGAGCACGCGGTTGAAGCCCGCTTCGACGATCAGGTTCGCGATGAGCTTGGCGGTGATTGGTGTGCGACCGGCTTCCTTGCGGTCCTGACGGGCATAGCCGAAGTACGGGATGACCGCGGTGATCCGGCGGGCCGATGCGCGGCGGAGGCAGTCGGCGAAGATCAGAAGCTCCATGATGTTCTCGTTCACCGGATCGCAGGTGGAGAGCACAACGAAGCAGTCGCGGCCTCGGACATCCTCCTCGGTGCGGACGATGATCTCGCCGTCGGGGAAGATGTCGGTGCGGGCCTGCCCGAAGGGCATGTCCAGATGCTCGCAGACCTTGCGGGCCAGCGTGATCTGGTGACGACCGGCGAAAACCTTAACCCCGAACGCATCGTGCCACGCCATATCAGCGGCCTCCTGTCTGGGTGCTCAGGCGGTCGCGCATGATGCGATCGACCTCGGCGAGCTGCTGCGGGGTGTTGATGGAGAGGATGTCCGCGGGCGGGACGGCCTCGATGACTTCGACACCGCGGCCAGACTCGAGGAGCAGCGCCGGAACATCGGTGATGTAGTACTCGCCGCTGACGGGGTTGCGCTCGACGCGATCGAGGGCGTCGAACATGGCCTGCGTATCGAAGAGGTAGTAGCTCGGGTTGACCTCGTTGATGGCGAGCTGATCGGGCGTGGCGTTCTTCTGCTCGACGATGGCGGCGAACCGGCCGGACTGATCCCGGACGATGCGCCCGTACCCGGTCGGGTCGTCGATGCGGGAGGTGGCCAGGGTGGCCGCGGCCTTGGATGACTCGTGGCGGTTCTTGATGGTCGCGAGGGTTTGAGCACGGATCAGCGGGCCGTCGCCGGCGAGCACGAATACGCCGTGGCCGGGTTCGGAGCGCTCGGTCTCGAATAGGTCCTTCGCTTCGATCACGGCGTGGCCGGTGCCGAGTTGTTCGTTCTGCACGGCGAACTCGATGGTTGCCGGTGCGATCTCGGAAGCGAGGTCGGCGAGCGCTTCCCGCACGACTTCCTGCTGGTACCCCACGACCACAACGATGCGGGTGCACCCCGCTTCCGCGCACGCGCGGACCACCCATCGGACCATGGGCTCTCCGGCGACCGGGTGCGCGACCTTGGGCAGGTCCGACTGCATTCGGGTGCCTTTGCCGGCGGCCAGGATGAGCGCTGAGAGTGAATGCATACCGATCCGATCCTTACCGGCGTGGACGAAAAGCTGGCCCGCAGGGATTCGAACCCCGACCGACTGGACCAAAACCAGCTGTGCTACCGTTACACCACGGGCCAGTGGTGATGACGGGAGGGCTTTATTCGCCCGCCCGCATGAACCTCCGATGTCGTGCTCAGCCGGAACCGGTGAGCGAGTGAACCACATTGCGCGGTTCACCTTCGACCAACGAAGGCAGACCGCGGCTGACTTTCCCAAGAGCGGGACCGTGCCAAGCCGCGTCGGCACGACCCACACCTGCGCCTCGCCGCTGCCGGCTCGTCACAGGAGGCTCCACTTCGTGGAAAGGGATCGGGAGTGTATCGAATGCGAGGCCCGGCCGCCAGCAAGCCCGGTCAGTCTGGAGCCCAATCAGTCTGGGTTTGACCCGGAACCGTCCTGCTCGGACTCCATGCGGAGCGCATGATCGCTGATCAGCTCGTAGCAGGTGGCAAGCAGGCCGACGAGCGGGAATTTGCCCTCTTCGAAGGGGCTTGGCCCGAGACGGCGGAGGAGGGGGTAGCTTATTTCCGGCTTTTTAATGGGTATTTCGAGTCCCCGCAGCGACGGTCCCGCGTCCCAGAAGGAGGCGACGGTGGTCTCGAGGGGCTGGTCGGCATCGCTCGCGCCTTCGGGAGGAGTCGGGGCGTAGGCGGGGACGAGACCGGTGGAGGAACTGGTCACGGCCCGTCGCTGGCGGAGGCGTTCGAGCACCTGGTCGCGCGCGATGCCGCGAAGATCGAAAAGGATGAACGGGTTGGCGTGGATGGCCTCGCAGAGGAGCATGGCGGTACTCGCGCCGTGCTTGCAGGGCTGCGGCTCCTTGCAGTCGCACTCGATGGCCAGCGATTCGTCGAGACCGGGGGCGAGAGCCGCGCCGTGCTGCTCGAAGACGGTGTTGATCTCGCGCGGGAACTCGCCCGAGAGCAGGCGGGCGTTCAGCAGCGGGTCGGTGACGAGGGCGTCGATGATCTTGTCCCACTGGTCGGCATCGACCTGGGGTAGAGACAGGATTGTGTGGTAGGGTTTGTAGCGTCGGCCCTGAACTTCGGCATTGATGACGCCGGTTTCGATGGTGAATCGCTTGGTCTGGCCCCGCTTGGCGTAGTCCTTGAACGCTTCGGCGATCACGGGAGCCGGGAATGTGCGGGAAATCAGCTCGACGAGCGGCTGGGCGAACGGCGAGAGGCCTTCCATGGGCCACTGATCCGCGCCGACCTTCAGCCCGGCGCGGACCTTGCGTGGGTATTCCGCGCGTTCCGGGGTGCGGCGCGTGAAATTGGAATCGTTCGCCTGCTTTTTCGTGTTACCGGGGCGGCGGATGTAGTTCGAGAGATCGCTCTTGGGTGCCTCGACCTCTTTGCGCATGGCGGCGTACCGCTCCATGGCGCTCATGGGCTTGTCGTCGCCGGGATGGGAGTCGTTCTTGGCGGGCATCAGTCGGCTGCGTCCTCGAAATCGGCCCCGCTCGGGACGAACGCGGGCTGGGGCTCATCGTACGCGTCGGGGCGGAGCTGGAGCACATCGCGGAGCTGCGCGGTCGAGAGCTCGGTGAGCCAGTCCTCGCCGGAGCCAATGATGTCCTGCGCGAGGGCGACCTTGGACTCGATCATCTGATCGATGCGCTCCTCGAGCGTCCCCCCCACCATGAACTTGTGGACATTGACGGTCTTCTTCTGGCCGATGCGGAACGCACGGTCGGTGGCCTGGTTCTCGACGGCGGGGTTCCACCAGCGATCGAAGTGGAACACATGCGACGCGGCGGTGAGGTTGAGACCCACGCCGCCGGCCTTGAGCGAGAGCAGGAAAATCGGCGCGGAGCCGTCGGCCTTCTGGAATCGCTCGACCATCTGCTCGCGCTGCTTCTGGGGAACGCCGCCGTGCAGGAAGAGCACATCGCGATCGAAGGCGTGGCGGATCATGCCGCTGAGCAGGTGGCCCATCTGACGGAACTGCGTGAAGACCAGGGCCTGATCGCCGGACGAGATGACCTCGTCGACCATTTCGAGCAGGCGGATGCACTTGCCGGATCGCGATGCCTGCGGCACGCCCTCGGTGATCGTGGCTTCGTCGTCGTCGGTTTCCTTGAGCAGCAGCGTCGGGTGGTTGCAGATCTGCTTGAGGCGGATGAGGGTGGTGAGCACGATGCCCCGGCGGCGGATGCCCTCGGCCCGCTCGACCTCGCCGAGCATCTCCTTGACGGTGGCCTCGTACATCTGGGCCTGCTCGGTGGTAAGGCGGCAGAACTCCTTGGACTCGAGCTTGTCGGGCAGGTCCGAGATGACCGTGGGGTCGGTCTTGAGGCGGCGGAGGATGAACGGCTGGACGAGCTGGCGCAGCTGCTGGGCCCGCTGCTTGTCGCGGTAGCGCTCGACCGGGATCGAGAAGGTGCGCCGGAACTCGCCGGGGGTGCCGAGGAATCCGGGGTTGCAGAAATCGATGATCGACCAGAGCTCGCTGAGGCGGTTTTCGAGGGGCGTACCGGTCAGGGCGATGCGCCGAGGGGCATCGAGCTGGCGGACGGCCTGCGACTGCTTGGCGGAGGGGTTCTTGATGTTCTGGGCCTCGTCGAGCACCACGCGGTGCCACTGCACCCTGCTAAGAAGGTCGCGATCGCGGTGGGCGAGCGCATAGGTGGTGATGATGACATCGTGGGAAGTCGCTTCCTTGACGAAGTGATCACCGGTCTCCCGATCGGCCCCGTGATGGATCATCAGCTTGAGCGACGGGGCGAACTTCTTGGCCTCGCGCAGCCAGTTACCGACGATCGACATGGGAACAACGAGCAGCGTCGGCCCGACCGGATCTTCTTTGAGACCGGCTTCGATGGCCTGCTTGTGCTGGTTGCGCTCGAGCACGAGCAGCGCGATGAGCTGGATCGTCTTGCCCAGACCCATGTCGTCGGCGAGGCACGGGCCGAGGCCCATCTGGTCGAGGAACGCCAGCCAGGACAGGCCCTTCTGCTGGTACGGGCGAAGCTCGCCCTTGAAGCCCTCGGGCACCTCGACGAGCGACATCGCCCGGTTTTCCATGTCGCTCAGCAAGGTCGCGGCCCAGCCGGTCGCGTCGATGCCGAGGATCGGCAGACCCGCCTGCGAAACGCCGCCGCCGAACGCCATGCGCAGCGCATCGCCGATCTTCATTTGTCCGCCGGGGTTGGCGTGGATGAACTCGACGGCGGCCTTGACATCCTCCGGGCGGACTTCGACCCATTGGCCGTTGATCCGAACCAGCGGCGACTTCTGGTTGGCGAGGTTCTCGAACTCCTTGAGCGTGAGCGGCGTCTCACCGATCGCGAGGTTCCACTCGTAGGACACCAGCGCGTTGAGGCCCAGCCGAGCGGTGCCGACCGCGCCGGGTGTGCCGCCGGACAGGGCGTCGGGCTCCATATCAGGGGACTGGATCGAGAGGCGCCCGCCGATGCGCGCGGCGGGCGTGTCCCACCAGAGCGGGCGGTGGACCGCGAAGCCCTGCTCTTCGAGAAGCGGCGCGATCTCGCGCAGGAACTCGTAGGCCTTGGTGGTCGGCAGATCGATGATGGTCGGCTCGGACTCGGCCAGCGCCGCTTCGAGTGGCTTGTAAAGCCGCGCTGCACGGGCGAGTTCGGCGAGCAGGAGTTCTTTGGGGTTGTCGAGACGCAGACCCTCGATGGTGCAGGAATCGCCGCGAAGCACCCACAGGTCCTCTGCTTCGAGGACCGCGTTCGGGTTCTCGACCGACTCCAGCGCGAAGGTGATCGACCAGAGCACCTCGTCGCCGGGCGTGCCGAAAAACTGCTCGGCTCCGTCGCCGGTGTCGAACAGGAGCGGTTCATGAAGGGAGAGGCGCAATCGCCATTCGCCCGAGATGCCCCGGTCCTCGAGACCGCCGATCCAGTGGCGGACGCTGCGGAACATCCGGGCGGGGTCTGAAGGTGCGGAATGCACATCTCCGGGTGTTTCGAGCAGCCCCTTGAGCCACTGCACATGCGGATCGCCGGGCTGGGCTCGCTTGCCGGACAGAGCGGAAGAAAGGTGTTCCTGATCAAGTACGCGCCGAGCCGCGGCATCCACGATGGAACCGATGAACGAAGTGGTGATGGCCCAGCCGCTGTGCTCCAGCTCGTCGATGTGAGCCCTCGCGGAGGACGGCATCGCGCTGAGCAGCTTCGCCGCACGCTGCGCGGTGGCCTCATCGCTGAACCACGGACGCCAGGAGGCCTGCAGATTCCCGCCCTCATCCTGCAGGAGCATGGGCACGAAGCGCTGCTCGACGAGCAGCGAAACCGCCAGTCGGGCCGCACCGAGCGCCCACCGCACGGAGTCACCGGCGAGCACGATCGTCGGAAGGTGATCCGAGGTCGCGGGATGGGCTTCATCGTCGAAGGCGTGATCGTGGTCCTGACGCGACAGTTCGGCGATCCGCTCAAGAATTCTGGGAGCATGATCGGCGTCGATGGACACCGTCGACACGCGCCATTCACTGAACGCCGCGGCTTCCAGAACATCGCTCTGGCGCGACGCGTGGCCGGTCCAGTGCGCCAATTGGGGCGATTGCAGCGGTGTACCGATGTGGCCGGGCAGGAGAAGCCGCAGCTCATCGCACTTGGCCGCGCCATCCTCGGTCAGCAGTGGCCGCAGAACTTCGAGCAGGGAATGGGAATCAATCGTGCCTGGGTGGACACGGTCGTTCCCGGATTCGGTCGAATCCGACGCGTGGGCATCGGCGTTGAGAGAGGATTCCGCCCAGAGGTGGAGCCGACCCGCGCTGGCGTTGGCGTGCACCACCAGGAGTGTCTGAGAATGTTCCGCTGTCTGGGTGCTCGGCATCGGTTCCTGATCGCGTCGGCCCGAGGCGGGCGGGATGGTCCGGTGGACCGGTCATCGAGTGGGAACCCTGGGATTCGAACCCAGAACCAACGGCTTAAAAGGCCGCTGCTCTACCATTGAGCTAGATTCCCTGCTCCGCGTGGTGAATCCAGCGCGAAGAGGCAAAGTGTACCCAAACTTTCGCGTCCGGTCAGCCCCATGCGGCTGCGTCCGGCTGAGAACCCGCCACCCTCGGATACACTTTCCGTCGCATGCGTCAGCACGAGCAGCCATTCAACCCCATCGAGCCCGTGCCCGGCTGGACCATCGAGCGCCATCTCGACGCGTTCGCCAGCGGGTACTTCCCAATGGCCATCAGCCATCTTGAAATGGACCTGATCGGAACCCGCGGCGAGACCAGCGAGAGCGCCTGGGACGAGATGACCCGGAGCGATCCGCAGCCCGTCGGCGTCGAGAACACCCATCGGGACATCGGCGAAGTGCACTGGTACATGCCCCGCCAGCGTGCGGTCCTGCCGCTGACCGCTGATGAAGGACTGCACATCCCGCGAACCATCGCGAAAGAACTGAAGCGTGGAAAATTCGAGTTCCGTACCGATCAGGCCTTCGAAGAGGTGGTCCGACGCTGCTCCCGGGCTCGCTCGGAGACCGATCGCCCGTGGATCGATCGCCGGATTTTCGCGATGTACCGGCTGCTGCACCGTGGCGGGCACGCCCACTCGTTCGAGGCGTACCGGCGCGATCCCCAGACCGATCAGCCCGTTCTGGTGGGTGGGCTCTACGGTCTTTCGATCGGTTCGATCTTCTTCGCCGAATCGATGTTCCATGAGCCACGCCCTCGACTGGCCGATGGCAGCACGGACCCCTTGGACGGGACCAACGCCTCATCCTGCGCTCTGATCCGGTTCTGCCATCATCTGGACCATTGCGGCTACAGCGTGCTCGATGTCCAGATGAAGAACGCCCACACCGAGCGGTTCGGGGTCGTCGAGATGCATCACAAGGCCTTTGACCGCCTCCTCGATCGGGCGGTACGCGACGCGGATCGCTGGAAGCCGTACGAACCGGATTGACGCCCGGTCAGGAACCGGCCATGCGCCGGCGATGCCACCAGCGCTGGTCGCGCTCACGCAGCGTCTTGGGCAGCGTCTGAGGATCCGGGAACTGCCCCGGCGTGGACTGCGCAGGTTCCAACCCCGTCTGCAGCATGTGCTTCACCGAGCGAACCTGCTCTTCGGAATACCCATCAATGCCGATCTCGACCGTGCCGGGATCATCGCGCCAGCGGTAGGAGCCGAAGAGTCGGTCCCAGATCGACAGCACCGCCGAGAAGTTGGAATCCGTTTCGGGCTCCCACTGCGAGTGATGGATCACATGCATATGAGGCGTGACGATCACCACACGCATGATGCGGTCCAGCCACACCGGCAGTCCCACATCCGCGTGGTGGAACATCGCCACCGGCAGCAGGATCAGGTTGTACAGCAGGATGTGCTCGATCGAAACGCCGAGCATCGCGTAGACCGGCAGCGACAGCGCGCACTGCACCGCGACCTCGCAGAAATGGAACCGCATCGCGACCGTGGCCTCGAAAGTGTCCGCATTGTGGTGCAGGACATGGAACCGCCAGAGCAACGGCACCTTGTGTGCAAGCACATGAAACGCGTAGTGCCACAGATCAAGCAATACAAACGCAGCGAGAGCGATCGCCAGCGACCCCAAAACACCCTCCGGAGCGACCGGCCGGAGCCAGTTGATGACCCCGAACCCCTCCCGCATCGACCACTGCGTCACCAGAAGCGTAAGACCGGCGAACGCCGCGGCGACCAGAGCGTTCGGGATCGCGATCAGCAGGTTCCGAAAACGCGTCGACCATGCCACGCGCTGCGTGCCGTGAGGCCATATCGAAGGAACGATCGCTTCTGCGATCCAAAGAACGCCAAGGGCGATCACGGCGGTCAGGGGCGTCAGGACTTCAAGCTCGACAGACATACGACTCCACATCGGTGCGAGGACAAGCACACGCTCTGCATTCCGGAAGACCCTATATGCACCAGAGCAGCGGGTCTGCCGCGACCCAGAATCGGTCACGGCTTAACCCGCAGGGGTATCCCTGACCGTACCCCGGAGGAATCGGGCCAGCAGGCGGCGTTCTCGCTACCATGCGCGACTCAATCCACCCTCAAGCATCCCCCACCGAAGCGACGGAGAACTGGGCGCCATGGCGACCGAAGCAGGTATCGTTGGTCTTCCCAATGTCGGCAAATCAACGCTGTTCAACGCGTTGACCGCGGCGGGCGCGCTCGCCGCGAACTATCCGTTCGCCACCATCGAGCCGAATGTCGGCATCGTGAATGTGCCGGACCCCCGCCTGAAGGTCATCGCCAGCTACATTCCGCCGCAGAAACTCATCTACGCTGCGCTGCGCCTCGTCGACATCGCCGGCATCGTGGCCGGAGCGAGCAAGGGCGAGGGGATGGGCAACAAGTTCCTGAGCCACATCCGCGAAGTCGATGCGATCTGCCATGTTGTCCGCTGCTTCGAGAAGGCACCCGGCGGCGAGGACATCACCCATGTCTCGGGCAAGGTCGATCCGATCAGCGACATCGAGACGATCGACACCGAACTGCTGCTGGCCGACCTCGAGACCGTTGAAAGCGCTCTCCCCAAAGCCGAGCGTGCCGCCAAAGGCAAGGACCCCGAAGCCATCCTGCGCCTGTCGGTGCTCAAGAAACTCCACCCGGTGCTCGCCGAGGGCCGCCCGGCCCGCGTGCTGGTCGAACAGAACGCCTTCGAGACGCTCGACGAGAAGCGAGCCCTGAAGAGTCTGGGCATGCTCAGCGCGAAGAAAGTCCTGTACATCGCCAATGTCGACGACTCGGATGTCCTCGGCCAGGGGCCACTGGCCCAGCAGGTCCGCGAGCACGCCGCGAAGGAGGGCATGCAGGTCGTGCCGGTGTGCGCGAAGATCGAATCCGAACTCGCCGAACTCGACGAGGCCGACCGCGATGAGATGCTCGCCGACCTCGGCCTCGACGAGCCCGCGCTGCACAAGGTGGCCCGCGCGATCTATGAGTTGCTCGGGCTCCAGTCGTACTACACCGCTGGCGAGAAAGAAGTCCGCGCGTGGACCATCCCCGTCGGCGCGACCGCGCCCCAGGCCGCGGGGGTCATCCACACCGATTTCCAGCGTGGCTTCATCCGCGCGGAAACCTACAGCGTCAACGATCTGGTGGAACTCAAGAGCGAGAAGGCGATCCGCGAAGCCGGACGCATGCGCATCGAAGGCAAGGAATATGTGATGCGCGACGGCGATGTCGTGCATTTCCTCTTCAATGTCTGAGCGGACGATCCGGCTCAGTCGCGATCGACAATCCCGTCGACCTCGATCTCAACCAGCGCGTTCGGTGCGGCGAGCCCCTTGATCTCGATCATGGTCGAGGCGGGCATCACATCCCCGAAGAATTCCTTGTGCGCCCGACCGACCTGTTCCTGATCGCGCAGGTGCAGGATGTACATCCGCGTCCGCACCACATCCTTCCGACCCGCGCCGACCTGCTCCATGGCCGCCTCGATCTTCTCCAGCGCGGCGAGCGTCTGCCGGTACGCCGAATGCGGGTGCAGCACTTCGCCGTGCTCATCGACGGCGAGCGTGCCCGCCGAAAACACCAGATTCCCCTTGCGGACCACGCGGCTGTAACCCACCCGCTGCTCCCACACCGTCCCCGTTGAGATGTTCGTGCGGTCCACAGGACGCTCCTTCCGATCAGACCAATCGCTGGCGATTCGGGCGGTCGCCCGTCAGCAGCGGGTTGTCCAACGGCTCGCGCGACGCGACAAACACCGCGCGGCTGAGTCCGTCCCCCCACTCGCCCGCCGCCTTCTCGCTCCAGTCGAGCGGGAATTCGGGGTGGGCCGGCTGGGTGAGCGGGTAGTACACATGGTCAAAGTGCTCGCGCAGGCGCGCTTCGACCCACGGACGCGTCGGGCGGCAGCCGTATCCGCTGACCGCCTGCGAGTGGTGCACCTGCACCTCCTCGACCGTGTTGAGCTGCTCGTCCTCGCCGAAGCTCACGCACAGTTCGACCAGCATCAGTTCGCCCGCCACTCCCGCGAGATAGCGGATGGCATCCGAGGGGTTCGTCAGGTGGTACAGCACGCCGTAGCAGTGCACCAGATCGAATCCCTGCGGCGACTTCGCGGGTGGGTGCTCCAGATCGATCGCCTCGACCGTCACGCGCGGCTCCGAGGCGAACCGCTCGCGGATCACCTTCAGGTTCTCCTCGCGCGGTTCGGACACATGCACACTGCAACCCCGGTCCAGGTAAAACCGCGTGTGGTCGCCGATGCCCGCGCCTGGCTCGAACACACGCTTGCCGACCACATCGAGGCCGAGCGAAGCCAGGTGCTCCAGCCGCCGTGCGGTGTGACGGAGGTAGTGGTCCGAGTGGAACACATCGAGCGGCGACTTGCGGTTGGATTTCGAGAGCAGAGCCATCAGAGATCTCCGGGCGTTAGAGACGCGCCACATCGGCGGAGTAGTTGGGCGATTCCTTGGTGATGCGGATGTCGTGCGGGTGGCTCTCCACCATCGAGGCCGAGGTGATCCGCACGAACTGGGCCTTGGCGCGGAACTCGTCCACCGTCTCGCAGCCGCAGTACCCCATCGCCGAGCGCAGCCCGCCGACGAGTTGGTAGACATAATCCGACAGGCGGCCCCGGTACGACACCAGTCCCTCGACGCCCTCGGGCACGAACTTGATCTGGCTCAGGTCTCCGCGCCGATTGGCCTCGAGCATCTTTTCCGATTGCCCGTAGCGGTCGGCCGACCCGGCGAACATCGCGCCCTCCGAGCCCATGCCCCGGTAGGTCTTGAAGCGGCGCCCCTGGCTGATGACCAGTTCGCCCGGCGATTCATCGAGCCCGGCGAACAGCGAGCCCATCATGACCGTGTTCGCACCAGCCGCGATCGCCTTGGCGATGTCACCCGACTGACGGATGCCGCCGTCGGCGATCACCGGCACTCCGGCATCCTTGCAAACGCTCACCGCGTTCATCACCGCCGTGATCTGAGGCACACCCACACCGGTCACCACGCGCGTCGTGCAGATCGACCCGGGGCCGATGCCGACCTTCACGGCGTCCACCCCCGCATCGATCAGCGCCTTCGCCGCCTCGGCGGTCGCGATGTTGCCCGCGATCACCTGGAGGTTCGGCCACTTCGCCTTCACCTGCCGAACGGTTTCCAGCACATTCTCGGAGTGGCCGTGCGCGGTATCGACGGTCACGACATCGACCTCGGCCGCGATCAGCGCCTCGAGCCGCTCGAACTGGAAGACCCCCACCGCCGCACCGCAGCGCAGCCGCCCACGCTTGTCGCGGCAGGCCCGCGGGAACCGCTCGACCTGGTCGAGGTCGCGCATCGTGATCAGGCCGGCGAGGTTGAAGTTGTCATCGACGAGCAGCAGCTTCTCGACCTTGGCCTTGTGCAAAAGCCGCCCAGCGTCCGCGAGGGTCGTGTCCGGCGAAGCGGTCACCAGGTTGTCCTTGGTCATCACATCGCGCACGAGCTGCGAGCCCGAGTCGATGTACTTCAGGTCGCGCTCGGTCAGAATGCCAACGACCTTGCCGCCGCTGCGCAGTCCGAGGTCGCCGCCCTCGACCACCGGGAAGCCGCTGACATTGTGCTCGTACATCGCCTGCCGGGCCTCGGCGATGGTGTTGTTGGGGCCCAGCGTGATCGGGTCGGTGATGACGCCGTTCTCCGACCGCTTGACCTTGCTCACCTCGAGCGCCTGGGCCTCCGGGGACATGTTCTTGTGGATGATCCCGATCCCGCCCTCCTGCGCCAGCGCGATCGCCAGCGCCGACTCGGTCACGGTGTCCATCGGGGCCGATATCAGAGGGATGTTCAGGCCGATCCCGCGCGTCAGCATCGTCGCGACATTCACCGTCCCCGGCGTGACCGTGCTGTGGCGCGGCACCAGGAGCACATCGTCAAAGGTGATGGCCTCGCCGAGGAATTTGTGCTGCATGGGATGGGCGTGGAGCGGGTCGAGCGTCGCTGCGTAGTCTTCCATCTGCGGATTCTCGCCGCCGAGGCGGGAACCGTCAAACCCCGCACGGTCCCTTCTCGCGTTGACGCGTCCTCTCCGCCGAATGAGTGTGTATGTCTCCTCGTCCACCCCGCATCGGGATCACCTGCCTCGTCGACGAGCCGAACACGCGCATCCGGCGCGCCTACGCCGACGCCGTATTCAATGCCGGCGGCCTGCCCCTTCTCCTGCCCGTCCCGCGTGAGCCCGATCGCGAACAGGCGGTCAGCGGATACCTCGACCTCTGCGACGGCTTCGTGCTCACCGGCGGCTTCGACCCCGTCACCGAGCACTACGGCCATCCCACCGACCCTCGCGTGAAACGCGAGCACCCCGATCGACAGGCCTTCGAGGAGGCCCTCCTCGCGGCGTTCGACGATCGCCGGGAAATCCCGGTTCTGGGGGTCTGCCTCGGCATGCAGCTCATGGCCCTGCACGCCGGGGGCACGCTCAACCAGTGGATGAGCGATTCGATCCCGACGCACGCGACCCATTACGACGACCACGCCCATCGCATCCTGCCCGTCGGCGAATCGTCTCCCATCCCCGAGGGAACTGTGACGAGCTGGCACCGCCAGTGCATCAGCGATCCCGGTTCGCTGCGGGTCATCGCCAGAGCCGAGGACGGCGTGATCGAGGCCATCGACGACCCCGCACGCCCGTTTTATCTGGGTGTGCAGTGGCACCCCGAACGAACCGCGTGGCTGCCGCTGGGTCTGGACCTGTTTCGAACGCTCATCGAAAAGAGCGCGGCACGCGTCCACGCCTGACGCGTTACATTCGGCCCCATGCCCACCCCTCGAAACCTGCTCACCGACCGACCGGATTCGCCGCTGGTCGCCCCGTCGATCCTCTCCGCGGACTTCGCCCGCCTCGGCGAGGACTGCGCCCATGTCCTCGCTCCTCCGCCCGAAGGAGCCGGGGCCGACCTGCTGCACATCGATGTCATGGACGGCCATTTCGTTCCGAACCTCACCATGGGCCCGGCACTCGTGACGAGTCTCAGCAAGGCCCTGCCCGGTGCCTTCCTCGATGTCCATGTCATGGTCACCGACCCCATCCAGTACATCGAGCCGTTCGCCGAGGCCGGTGCCCACCACCTGACCTTCCACCTCGAGCCGGTCCTCGACCCGACCGCCGGAGCGGGCATGTCCCCCCTCAGCGGCAACGGGAAGGGCTACGACCCGATCGAAGTCGCCCGGGCCTGCCACGCCGCCGGCATGACCGCCGGCATCGCCATCAATCCCCCCACCCAGATCCAGCACCTGCTCGACCGACCGGACCTGCTGGATCTGATCGATCTGGTCCTGATCATGTCCGTCAACCCCGGCTTCAGCGGGCAGGCCTTCATCCCGGAGGTGCTGGAGAAGGCCAGAGCGGTACGACCCCGCCTGCGTGGCGACCAGCGCCTTCAGATCGACGGCGGCGTGAAACCCGAGAACGCCACCCAGATCCGGGATGCCGGGGTGGACATTCTGGTCGCCGCCTCAGCGATTTTTTCAGCAAACCCCAGTAATCGTGCGGGGATCGTTTCCGCGATTCGAGGCCGGTAAGCGGCACTTTGGAGCGATTCTTGGTCCAATAACCTCGAATTACCCAAACAAAATTCTATCATTTTTAGAAGATTCCTGTGTTCGATCCTTGGATGGACCGCCGATGCGCTGGTACCCTTTGTCTCCGAAACCACCGGCGTGTCGTTGAACGAACGGTGGCGGACACCAGATACACCCTCCTCACCATGGCCAAGACCAGCACATTCCGGCTCATGCTCATCCGCTGCGCCCAGACCGAGTGGGACGCCGCCGGGCGCCTGCAGGGCAGCGCGGACCTCCCCCTCTCCGAGCAGGGACGCGCCTGGGCCTCGGGCATGGGCGAACGCCTCGCCAGCGATGAGGACGCCCTGCCCAAGCCGGACCTCGTGCTCCACGCCCCGGACGAGGCCTCCTCGGAAACCGCTCACCTGATCGGCAGCGCCACCAAAGCACGCGTGAAGGAGATCCCCGAATTCTCCCCCATGTCCCTCGGACTTTGGGAAGGGCTCCGGCGCGAGGAACTCAACGAACGCCATCCCAAGAACTTCGGACAGTGGCAGTCCGATCCGGCTTCCATCAACCCCCCAGAAGGCGATTCCCACGCCTCCACGCAGCATCGCCTGCTCAGCGCGATCGCTCGCACCGCCGAGAAACACCCCAAGAAGAGGGTGGCTATGGTCCTCAGGCCGATCGAATTCGAAATCGTCCGCAGGGCCATCGCCGGCTTGACCCCGGATGCTGCGGCTGGTCCCATGGATTCGTTCTGGCCGAAACCCGATGAGGGCTCGACCGTCGAACTCTTCACCATCAACCCGGGCGATCTGCAGGATCTGCTCGGACAGACCAAGGCAAGCGCATGACTCAGGCCGCTCCGAAGACTTGGAACGAGCTGAAATCCCCGATCACCGGACGCGTCCCCGAAGGACTCTGGCTCCGCTGCCCGGCGTGTTCGAGCATGATCTACCGCAAGCAGATGGAGTCAAACCTCAAGGTCTGCCCGGAATGCGACCATCATTTCCGCGTGGGCGGTGCCCAGCGTGTCCGCCAGCTCGTTGACGACGGCTCCTTCGAGCCGATGTTCACCAACCTGACCACGGTGGACCCCCTGAAGTTCACCGATCTGATCCCCTATAAAGACCGCCTCAAGAAAGAGCAGGCCAAGACCGGCCAGCTCGAGGGCTGCCAGGCGGGTCGCGCCTTCATCAAGGGCCGCGCCGTCATGCTCGCCGTCCTCGATACCGACTTCTTCATGGGCTCGCTCTCCTCGGTCGTGGGCGAGAAACTCACCCGCGCGATCGAGCACGCCCTTGAGAACGATCTTCCCCTGATCATCGTCTCCGGCTCCGGCGGAGCTCGGATGCAGGAATCAACGCTCAGTCTCATGCAGATGGCCAAGACCTCCGCCGCGCTCGCGAAATTCGACGACGCCGGGGGCTTGTTCATCAGCGTCCTCACCGATCCGACTTTCGGCGGCGTCACCGCCTCGTTCGCGATGCTCGGCGACATCCACCTCGCCGAACCCAAGGCCCGAATCGGCTTCGCCGGTGCGCGGGTCATCCAGCAGACCATCCGCCAGGAGCTGCCCGAGGGCTTCCAGACCTCCGAGTACCTGCTCAAGGTGGGAATCGTCGATCGCGTCGTGCACCGCCACGAGCTGCGCAACGAGATCGCGCGCATCATCGACTACGCCGGAAAGTGAACCGATCCGGGGACAACCGGTCGGCTACAGTGCCCGCGTGAAGCACGCCCCCCTCAGCTCGCGCCCATTCCTGTTCGCCGCGCTCCTCGGCGCGCTGCACGCGCTGCTGCTCGGCGTGGCCTTCCCCCCGCTTTCGCTCGGCATCGCGGGCATCCTCGCCCCGCTGCCCCTGCTCTGGCTCGCCATGACCACGGCGCATCCCTGGCGTGCCGGGCTGGGCATCGCGATCGGGTCGTTGCCATTCTGGATCTACCACCACTGGTGGGTGTTCGCCGTCTCCGCTGCGGGTGCCCCCCCGCTGATGCTGGTTCAGGCCGTCTGGCCGGGCCTGTTCGTCGCCCTCGGGGCGGTGATCGTCCGTTCGCAACCCTCTCTCGCGAAATGCGCGGCGATCGCCATGCTCTGGACCGGGGTGGAATTCTTCCGCGGTCGCCTGTTCTTCGACGGCTATCCGTGGTTCCTCACCGCACACCCCGCGGCCGGGCTGCCTCTGGCCGGCTGGGGATCGGTCATCGGGGTCTACGGCGTCGGACTCCTGATCGCGATGCTGGACAGCATGTTTCTGTTCGCGCTCACACGGCGGGACATGGGCCACAAGCGGTGGATCGCCCCCGGCATCTGCCTCGTGCTGCTCGCCTGCGGCGGTTTGATCCCTCCCCCGACACCGACACGCACCATCACCGTCGGCGTCGTCCAGACCAACCTGCCCCAAAACAACAAGATGTCCTGGACCACCGAGGAAAGCGTCCGGGATTTCCGGAATTGGGCGGACCTCACCGTGCAGGCCGCTCTGCAGCAGCCGGACCTGATCGTCTGGCCGGAAACCATGTTCCCCGGCGCAACGCTCACGCCCGAGGCCATCGAAGAGTTCGCACGCCTCGAGCGGGAACTGAACTTCGGCGAGGGCCAGCGCTCGCGCGGCACACTCTTCGTCGAGCCAGTGCTCAGTCTGCAGGAGCAGATCGGTGTGCCGCTGCTGATCGGAGCGATCGGCTACGACGGACTGGAATTCACGCGTCAGCCCTCGGGCGAGATCGAGGACCGCTTCGACGCGCGATACAACTCGGCCTTCCTGATCGATCAGGGCTCGATCCGCACCGAGCGGTACGACAAGATGTTCCTCACCCCGTTCGGGGAAACCATGCCCTACATCTCCGGCTTTCCTCGGCTGGAACAGGCCCTGCTGGACTTCGCGGCACGGGGCATGAGCTTCGATCTCACGGCCGGGACGGTCCCGATCCGCTTCCCGGTCTCCACCGTCACCGGGGATCCCATCCGGATCGCTACGCCGATCTGCTTCGAGGCCACCATTCCCCAGGTGTGCCGGCGGCTGGTCTACGGCCCCGATGGGCGCGAGGCGGACCTGCTGATCAACATGACCAACGACGGGTGGTTCGGCTCGTTCGACCCCGGCCGGGCCAACCATCTGCTGATCGCCCGCTGGAGGGCCATCGAGTTGGGTGTCCCCGTCGTCCGGGCGGCGAACACCGGCATCAGTTGCGTCGTAGACGCTTCGGGGCGTGTCCTGAGCACGCTCGCTCCGCGTCAGGAGCAAGCGGTTCTGCTGGCGGAGGTTCCACTCACCGAGCCCAAGCGGACGATATACGCCAGCATCGGCGACCTCTTCGGATGGCTGGCCTTTGCCGGCTCGCTGATCGCGATTCTGGTCTCTTTTTTCCAGCGCGTCCCGACCGATCGCTCCAACCAAGACCCTGTTCCCACGAACACAGAACCGAGCCACGAACCATGAATCACCGTCCGAGCGCTCTTGTCGCACTGGCCACCGTCGGCACCCTTCTTTTGACCGGCCTCCCGCTGATGGGTTGTTCGTCTACGGGTTCGTCGAGCGGTTCTTCGGAGTCTCGCCCCCAGACGATCGGCTTTGCCGGCTTCGAGCAGCCCCTGCGCGAACTTGAGGAATACGACCGCCCGATCACCCGATCGACCCTGCGTGAATCGGCCATCGAACTGCTCGAAACCGCGGCGTTCGAGGACTCTCCTCTGCTGCGGGCCAACGCGCTCGAAGCGCTGCAGCCAGTTCCCAACCGGGTTGAGCCGCTCACGAGGGCGGCCCTGACCGATCCCAACGCGGGGGTTCGCTTCGCCTCGCTGATGACCATCGGGAAGCTCAACCTTCAGGGCTCACGCCAGTTCGTCGGCCCGCTTCTCGATGACCCCGACCCCCGGGTTCGCATGGCCGCGATTTACGCCCTGCATCGGCTGGGCGAGCGCGTCGATCAGACCCCGCTCGCGACGCACCTGCTCAGCGGAGACAGCACGATCCGCGCTCAGGCGGCGTTCATCCTCGGGGAGATCGGCAATCCCTCGGCGATCCCGCTGCTCCGGGACACGGCCGCGCCGCCCCGGACATCGGGCGGGAACGGCTCGGCCTCGGGCAGGCCCCAAGGCGAACCCCGACGGATCGATCAGACGCTGTTTCGGCTCCAGGTCGCCGAGGCGCTGATCAAGCTCGGCGACGAGCGGGTGCGCCATGTCCTCCATTCGGCTTTGTACCCAGCCGTTCGGGACGATCTCGAGGCGGCGGTGCTCGCCGCCCAGATCCTCGGCGAACTGCGTGATGACACGGCGATTCGCCAGCTCGTCGAGCTCATCGAGCAGACCACACCAGAATCACCCGACACCACCGATCCCAGGCGGAAGATCTTCATCCAGCCCATCGAACTGCGTCTGGCGGCGGCGACGGCGGTGGCCAAAATGGGGGACACCGGCGGTGTGTATGTCGCCGATCTTGCGCTGTCGTCCGACAACCCTGCCGTTCGCTCTCAGGCGTGCTTTTTGTACTCTGCCGCTGCGTTGGCCCGCGATCGTGGTCCCAGGGGCCGTGAGGCGAGAAGACTGGATATGGCCAAACTGGAGCATCTGATGCAGGACCCGAGCCCGATCGTCCAGATTTCGGCCGCCGCCGGTTTGCTGCGGGTTCTGGAATCGCGATAAAGCCCGATTCTGACTCGGCGTGCGAGTGAACGGCGCACCGAACGGCACTCCCGGTGAGAGACCCGGCGGGCATGGGTCCTTTGCCGTGATACGCACATGAGCAGAAATCGGACGCCTGGACGGGTTGACAGGGTGAAGCCCGCCGGGGATCCTCCTGATCCTGCTCGGCGAAGAGCGGCTGCTCCGGCGGAACCTCTCGGTGGCCGGAGCCGAATCGTGTCAGAGTCCCCCCGCTCGGAGCGTGGCTGAGCCACACCTCGGGCCGGGTTCACCGGAGTTTTCCCTGGGGCAGCACATCCCACCCCACGGACCGCTGGAACGCGGTTGAGGAGTAAAGCCTTGCATATTTTGACCAAGTTCTTTGTCTTCATCGCGGCCATCCTGAGCGTGCTGCTGGCCGGTCTCTCGATCGCCTACACATTCAACGCCAACGAGATCGCCACCCAGATGCAGCGGGCCAAGGCCCAGGCCAACGCCGCGGTCGCAGAGGCCAACGCCAACCTCGCCACTTCGGAACAGCGCGTCAGCGGGCTCCAGTCGGACCTGACTGTGCGGGATACGCAGCTTGCCGAGCGGGACACCCGCATCGTTCGGCTTGAAAGCGACCTCAGCAATCTCTCTGCCGACATCGCGGCTCTTGAAGCCGAGCGGGCCACCTACTCCACCCGCATCGACGAGTTCACCACGCTTATCTCGACGGCCCAGTCGCTCGACGCCGCCCGCGCTGAAGAGCTCCGGGCCTTGCGCGACGACCTGCTCACCTTCGCCCGTCGTGAGATCGAGCTGACCGACCGCATCAACGATCTGGTCTCGCAGCTCGAGGTTTCTCAGGCCACCGTCCGCTCGCTGCAGGAAACCATCGTGCAGCTTCAGGAAGGCGGCGACGCCGGAGGAGATCCCAGTGATCGCAATCCCATCGCTCCCGACGGCTTCCGGGCCCGCGTGACCGATGTCCGTGCCGACGGCGCGGGACGCACACTGGTCGCCATCGATGCCGGCTCGAGCGACGGCCTTCGTCAGGGCACCCGCCTGAGCGTGTCCGACCAGAGCGGCTTCGTCGCCGTGATCGTGATCGATCAGGTCAACCTGAACACCGCCAGCGGCTATGTCGACAGCCGCCGCTCGACCGATCGCACGCCGACCGCCGGCAGCATCGTCGTCCCCGCCGTGACCTTCTGATTCCCATTGGCTTCGAAGCCGACTCCCCCCTTTCCTCCTCGAAAGCGAGACGATCATGAGCCAGATGGGAATGCAGATGCCCGGTGCCCAGCGTGGGCGAAAGGCCTCACTGAACATCTACACCGGCATGAGCTTCGTGGCGATGGTGGCCCTCCTGGTCGCGACCATCTTCGTTTTCCGCGCAGCACACACCGTCGCCCCCGAAGAGGGCGCGATGGGCGTGCTGAAGCTGCACGAGCCCGGCCGGGACATCCGGAACCTGCCGAACGCCAAAGTCGACTGAATCGGTCCTGAACCGGTCAGAAGCAGATCACCCGCCCGGCCAGAGCCGGGCGGCTTCGTTTTTGGCTCGCCAGCCCCGTCGCCGCCGATACTGACTGGTGCCGGGCTGCCCCCGGCTGGCGATCTCGACCCCGCACAACATGCTGGGGCCGGCGCGCGAAAACCTCGCGGATCGTGTAGTGTGAGCACCGATAACAACGAGCAGACAAGCGGCTGACCACGGAATGGCGGCCCACAGTCACTCGGGGAGATACGCGGCGTGAGGCTTCATTCGCTGCTGAGTTGGTTCAGCGTTGACATGGGGATCGACCTGGGCACCTGCAACACACTGGTGTGTGTGCGCGGGGAAGGCATCGTCCTGAACGAGCCGTCGGTGGTCGCCGTGCGCAAGGGCACGAACGAGGTCCTCAACAACGGACAGGCCGTCGGCTGGCGGGCCAAGGAGATGCTGGGCAAGACCCCCGGCTCCATCACGGCCATCCGTCCGCTCAAGGACGGCGTGATCTCCGACTTCGAGATCACCGAGGCGATGCTCAGTTACTTCATCCGCAAGGTGAACGGCCGGGCGCGGCTCATCGGCCCGCGCGTGGTCATCGCGGTCCCCTCGGGCATCACGGCGGTCGAGAAGCAGGCGGTCGAGCAGTCGGCCCAGCGGGCCGGTGCCCGGATCGTGTATCTCGTTGAAGAACCCGTCGCCGCGGCGATCGGTGCGGGGCTGCCCTTCGCCGAACCGACCGCGAGCATGATCGTGGACATCGGCGGGGGCACGACCGAGGTCGCCATCATGTCGCTGGCCGACATCGCCGTGTGCGAGTCCGTGCGCGTCGCGGGCGATGACATGGACGAGGCGATCATGGCCCACATGAAGAAGAACTACAACCTGATGATCGGCGAGCAGACCGCCGAGCGCATCAAGATCGAGATCGGTTCGGCGGCTCCCGTCGGTGAAGAGACCTCGATGGAAGCGCGCGGTCGCGACATGATCAGCGGCCTGCCGCGCAAGACGGTCGTCACCAGCGAAGAGATCCGCGAGGCCCTGCAGGAACCGGTCAACTCCATCGTCGAAGCGGTCACCCGAACCCTCGAGCGGGCCGAGCCCGAACTCGCGGCGGACCTTGTGGACAACGGCATCACCCTGGCCGGGGGCGGCGCGCTGCTCCGCGGTCTGGATGTCGTGCTGCAGAACGCGACCGGCATGGAAGTCCGCGTCGCAGACGACCCGCTCAAGTGCGTCGCCGAAGGCACCGCGATCTTCCTCGAGAACATCGAGGTCTGGAAGCACACGCTCGAGAGCAACCTCGACCACTGATCCCCCGCTTTCCGGTCCGCGCGGGGCCGGACGAACAGGAGCACCCGGCGCGTGAGGACCTCCAGGCAGTCACCGAGCCCCGCCACGCTCCTCGGAGTGACGCTGCTCACGCTGCTGGTTCTCGCTCTTGCGCCGACCCGGTTTACGCGGTGGGTGACGAACTTCCGAGGCCCGATCGAGGTGGTCATCGGACCGGGCAAGTTCGCGTTCGAGCAGGCCTCGCGCGTGCTGCGTCCCCCACTGACCGCGCCGGAGATCAAGCGGGACGAACGGGAGCTTCGGGAGCAGTACGACGAGTTGCTGCGCCTGCACCTGCAGAGCGAGCGAGAGAACCGCGAGCTGCGCGAGGTTATCCGGAGTCTTCAGGCGGGTACGCCGTATCCGTCGAGCGTGGGTGCACGCCGGCTGAGCACCCAGCGACAGGGCATCAATCTCTCGACCGGTCTGGTCGAAGTACGCGGCGGTTCGCGCGACGGCGTGATCACTGGTTCGATCGCGGTGGCGGCGTCGGGTCAACAGTTGGTCGGCATGGTGGTGGCAACCGATCTGGCGACTTCGTCGATCCGGCTGATCACGGACCCGAGGATGCAGCCGAACCTGCTCGGGGCGATCGTCACCCCGCCGGTGACGGAGGATTCGCTTCCCGATCCAGAGCGGTCGGGTATCCAGGTTTCGGTGGAGCTGAGGGCGACGGGTGATGGCACGCTGCGCTCGGAACCGATCGGGGCCTCGGGCAAGCCGGAGGGGGTGCTGGTGCCCGGCGGCGTGGTGCTGCTGCGCGACCCGACCTGGCCCGACACCGCGCAGTTCTTCACGATCGGGCTGATCGAACTGGTGGAAGAGCTGCCTCGGAACCCGGGGTTCGTCCGCATCACCGTGCGACCGACGGGACCGGAGATCGGCCGGATCGGTTCGATGATCCTGCACATCCCCGGCGAGTCGGACGCGGGAGGGACGCCATGAACTGGGTCGTCTTTGCCGTGTTCGCCTGGGTGTCGCTCGCCTTTGAAACAGGGTTCCGGGATGCGCTGGCGCTCGGATCGTCGTCGGTCTCGCCGTCGCTGGCGATGATCCTCGTGGCGTTCGTCGCGCTGTGGGCGCCGACCCGCCACGCGCTACCGGCGGCGATCGTGATCGGACTGCTTCTGGATTTCGGCGAACTCATCCGCACCGCGGAGGGCGGGGAGCAGGTGGTCGTGCTCGGCCGTCATGCGTTGGGGTGCCTGCTCGCGGCGTACACCGTGGTGACGATGCGCGGGATGATGTTCCGGCGCAACGCGATCACGATCGTCGTGCTCGCGGGGCTGACGATGGCGCTCACGCAGATCGTGGCGGTCTCGATGCTGAAGTTCCGCTCGCTCTACGATGTGGTCATCGTGTCGGACGCCGCGGCTCAGCTGGGGAGCGGGCTTGGCTCGGCGGTGTATACGGCTGCTCTGGCGTTTGTGATCGGCCCGGTGTTGAACCGTCTCAAGTGGATGTTCGGCTTCACAGGCGGGGCGCGATCGAGTTTCAGGATGCCCTGAAACCGCGGGGAAAGCCGTTTGAGCCGGGTATACTGTGGCCTGAGCCGTCCGGCCTTTCGGATGCTGCTGCTCGCCACGCCCCGTTCGATCAGGAGTACGCCACCATGGAACCCAGCGAAACCGCCAAAGCCCTCAAGAACTCTCCGGTGATCGATTCGGAAGAGGCCCGGCTGGCCCAGGAAGCTGCGGATCGTTCGGCGAAACTGCCGCCCGACCAGATCAACATCGACTCGATGAAGATCACCCAGCAATGGGACAAGTACACCGACGAGAACCACGAGGTGTGGGGCATCCTGTACGAGAAGCGGATGGATCATCTGGCCAGCGCGGGCTCCAATGTGTTCCTGAAGGGCGCGGACACGATCAATCTCAACCGCAAGCAGGTGCCCGACCTGCGCGATGTCAACGCGAACCTGCTCCCGAAGACCGGCTGGTCGAGCCACGGCGTGCCGGGGTACCTGCCCGCGAAGTCGTTCTTCGCGTTCCTTGCGCAGCGGCAGTTCCCGACGACGATCACGGTGCGCCCGAAGACGAGCATGGACTATTTGCCCGAGCCGGACATCATCCACGATGTGTTCGGGCATGTGCCGCTGCACGCGGACCCGGTGTTCGCCGACTTCCTGCAGACCTACGGCAAGGCGGCGCTGTACACGAACAACGAGGACCATACGACGCGTCTGGCTCGCCTGTTCTGGTTCACGGTCGAGTTCGGTCTGATCCACGAGGACGGGCGGACGAAGCTGTACGGGTCAGGCCTGATCTCTTCGGACGGCGAGGGGCACCACGCGCTCGAGAGTGACAAGGTGGACCGCCGCCCGTTCGAACTCAAGCGGGTGTGCGACACCGACTTCGAGATCGATCACTACCAGCCGATCCTGTATGTGCTCGACAGCTTCGAGCAGCTGCGCGATGCGATGGTGACTTACGCCGAGCAGATCCTCGACGAGGTCGGGCGGCTGGACGAGCTGGAAACGATCTCGAGCTGAGCGGTTCGATCAGGCGGGCAGCAGATCGCACAGCCCCTTGCACTCCTTGGCACGCGGGAATTCGCCGGCGAGCATCATGGTGATGGCGCTGTCGATCTGGTCGCGGACCTTGTCGAGCTTGAGGGCATCGAAGCCGATCGTGCCGCGTTCGCCGGTGGAGAGGATCCAGTACTCGGCGACGCCCGAGGGGATTTCACCGAGGGCGGCTGATTCCGGGTCGAGCAGTTGCGGCAGGGCCATCGCGTAGATGCACATCTGCAAATCATCGTTCTTCGGTTCGAGGAGCCGCTTGGTGGCGTTGCCGGTTTTGTAGTCGATCACGCGCCAGCCGCCGGATGCGAGCCGGTCGACGCGGTCGATCTTCGCGATGATGGTGTGGGTCTGGTCGTCGAGGGTGTACGGGAGTTTGACGGTCTGCTCGAGATAGACCGGCTCGTCCTGATCGCTGTGCAGGCGCAGGTAGGCGTGCTCGAGCTGCTGGTGGATGCGCTGGCGCTCGGTTTCATCGACGGGCAGGTGGCGGGGCCATTCGGCGTCGAACTGCTCGTCGGCGAGTTTGAGCAACTGCGTCAGACCGGGGAGCGGCATGCCCTCGCTCTCGGCGAGCACGAAGCGCCGGTAAAACAGCTCGAGCGCTTTGTGGGCGATGTTGCCGATGCTGAGCGCGGTGGTCTTGGGTTCATCGAGCCCGAGCACATACTTCACATAGAAGCATCGCGGGCAGTACTTGAATTCGGTGAGCTGCGAGTAGCTCAGCTTCAGTGGTGCGCTCATCGGGCGGGTGCAGTCCACGGGGACGGTGAGGTCGGGCAGTTTCGCCGCGAGCCGTCGGATCTGGGCGCTGAGTTCGGAGCCGTCGTCGGAAATGAGTTCGGGTCGGACGCGGCCGGTGGAGCGGATCTCCGCGATCGCGGGCAGCGTGCGCGCGGTGCGGACGAGGCGGTCGAGGAGCGATTCGATGTCCCGCTGGTTCAGCCCCGAGCGGTCGAGGGCGTGGAGGACGCGGGTGGCCTCTTCCCAGACCTGCGTGCCGGTTCGGTCGACGGTGGTTTTCGCGGCGTCGATTGAGGCCAGTGAATCGCCGAGGGCGTCCAGCCCCATGGTTTCGGCGGTGTCGAGCACCGAGCCGGAGTCCGTGATCTCGAAGCCGAGGTGCGGTGCCGCGTCGGTAAGTTCGATGTAGAAGTCGGAGGTCTTCGCCTTCTTGAACTTGGCGAGCAGCACGAGGCGTCGCTCGGCCCGGGTGCAGGCGACGAAGAACAGGCGCCGTTCCTCGTCGTCGGCGTTGGGCTGCGGGCGGCCGGTGAAGACCTGAGGCAGCGGCTCCTCGTCTCGTTGGCCTCCGGATTTGAGGGGGAATCCGTGTGGTGAACGGACGCGCGCGACGAAGACCGTGTCGAACTGGAGGCCCTTGGCCTTGTGGGCGGAGATGACCGTGACGGCATCGGCTTCCTCGGAACCGCCGGTGACGCCGTCCACCTCATCGCGACCGGCGAAGGAGAACTGCTGCTCGGTCTCGTCGAGGTCGTTGTAGTACTGCCAGAAGGACTCGAGGGTCGGCGGCTGATCGAACTGATCGAGCCGCTCTCGCGCGAAGCGGAGGATCTGCACGAGGTTCTCGATCCGCTCCGCCCGGAGCTGGCCGGGGTGGCGAGTCGTGTGCTCGAACGGTTCATGCATCAGGTTCGAGCGACGGATGATCGCTTCGAGGGTCTCGTCGGCGTTGCCGGTGGCGGCGAGGGCCCGCAGCTCCGCGAGGTTGCGGAAGAAGGTGTGGATCTCCGGGTCCTTCTCGTCCGGCTCGCCTGCGATGTGCTTCTCGACCCAGCCCGCGAAGGTCTCGGTGTGCGGCTCGTTCACCGACTTGTCGCGACGGTAGAGCGTCGTGAGCCGCCTCACCCGGTCGGGGTCCATGCGTTGGGGCCAGCGCACGAGCAGGCGCTGAACCGCAGACTCGTCTTCGGGATCGAGCAGGAGCCGGACCCACGCGAGCAGATCTGCGACACCGGGGTCGTCGAGCGGGGTGGGTTGTCGCTTTCGATCGACGGGGATCTCGCGCAGCCGCAGTTCGGCGGCGATCTCGTCGGCCATGCGGTTCGTGCGGGCGATGATGCCGAAGGACGACCACGAGACTCGCGAACCGTCCTGCTGGGCGTCCTCGATGGCGCGCCGGATCATCGCCGCGATCACGGCTCCGGATTCGGAGTCGTCGGCGAGTTCGACGGTGTGCAGTTGTCCGGGGTCGGTCGGTCCGTCGGGGTTGGGTCGGCTCTGCTTGTCGGGGGCGAAGCGTTCCTCTGCCGCTCCGATCACGGTGTTGCCCGCCTCGATGATCTCGGGGCGCGAGCGGTAGTTGACGGTCAGTTCGATCTGCTGCGCGCTCGTCCAGATCTCGCGCATGCGCTCGAAGGCCTTGGGGTCGCTGCCGCGGAAGGCGTAGATGGCCTGGTCGTCGTCCCCCACCACGCAGAGGTCCGGGCCGGGCTTGCCCTTCGAGCGAGGCGGGACGATCTGGCGGAGCAGTTCGATCTGGGCGGCGTTGACATCCTGAAACTCGTCCACGACGACATGGCGGATCTCATCGCGGATGATCGTGCTGGCGTGCGGATGGTCGCGGAGCAGTTCGATGGGCAGGACGATGAAATCGCTGAACGAGACGACCCGGGCCTTTCTCGCGGCGGTCTCGAACAGCTCGTAGACCCTGGCGTGCTCGGCGAACAGGCGGCGGTGTTCGATGTCGGCGGCGAGCGCGGCATTGTCTTCGGGATCTCCGGCAAGGGTTCGGCCCTGTTCGTTGAGCGTTTCCCATTCGGCGGCGAAGTCGAGGGCCTGCTGCGGGGAGCGGGCCGCTTCCTTGCACTGCTCGATGAACTTGCCGATCGCGGGGATCATCGCGTCGGTGCCGTCGGCGGCGCGGAACCGGTACAGCCCGTGCTCCTCGATGATGCGGCGGAGCAGTCGCCGGCGCTGGGCGGAGTCCATGATCTCGGGACGCTCGGGGAGACCGAGCATGTCGGCGAAGCGGCTCATCAGGCGCGATCCGAAGGCGTGGAAGGTGCCCATCTGGACCCGGCCGGCGGCCTCGGGGCCGACGAGTTCCTCAAGCCGCTCGGTCATCTCCTGGGCGGCCTTGTTGGTGAAGGTCATCGCGAGGATGGATTCGGGCCGGGCTCCGTCGGCGAGGAGGCGCAGGATGCGGGCGATGATGGTGCGGGTCTTGCCCGTGCCGGGCCCGGCGAGCACGATCAGGGGCGAGCCGGTGTGGTCGACGGCCCGACGCTGTTCGTCGTTGAGCGAGAACTCCCTGAGAGCCGCGGCGGCCCGATCGGCGATCTTCCCGCGCCGATCGGGGTCGGTCGGGAACGCATGGTCGAACAACTCGTGGTCCGGATGGTCGGTGGTGCTCATGCGGGCATCGTACCCCTGTCCGGTGCGGGTTCGACGGACGGATCTGGCCCACAGCGACTAAACTGGGGCGGTGAGTGACATACAGTTGTCAGTGAAATCGGTGCTTTTCGTGTGCATGGGGAACATCTGCCGCTCGCCGCTGGCGGAGGGCGTGTTCCTGCACCTGCTGCGCGAGCGTGAGTTGGAGGGGCGGATCGTTGTGGATTCGGCCGGGACCGGGGGCTGGCATGTGGGGCACCCGCCCGATCCGCGATCGATCGCGGTGGCGAGCCGGTACGGGATCGAGTTGCCGAGCCGGGCCCGGAAAATTCACACGGATGACTGGGAAAAATTCGATCTCATCATCGTGATGGACAATGAAAACCGTTCAGACTGCCTGGACGCGGGGGCTCCGGAGGACAAAGTCCGGCATCTGCGAAGTTTCGATCCGATATTGAACGGGGCGAACCTTCCGGTTCCCGACCCGTACTATGGTGGAGAAGACGGGTTCGATACCGTCTACGAGATGGTTCACGCCTCGTGCCTGGGCCTGATTGAATTCCTGACCCGTGACCTCGAACGGGGGACGAACCGCTCATGAGTCCGATCATGCTGATTGTCTGGGGGATCGTCGGCGCGATCCTGCTGGAAGCGCTGACCATCTATCTCCGCTTCGGGCGGAGCATGAAAGCCCCGGAACGCACGGCGTGGATCGGGCGCATGACGCGCGGCTACCGCGTGCACCACGGGTACCACGGTTTCACGCTGATCCCCGCCGGGATGCTGATCTTCCCGGGCGGGATCGGTGAGTGGCTCGCGGTCGCGGGCATCGCCCTGCTCTTGAGCGATGCGATGCACCACTTCATCGTGCTGAAGTGGATCACCGGCCATCACGAGTTCTGGCTGAAGTATCCGCCTCGCGAAGAACGGGCGGAGTACCCGGTCGAGGAATTGAAAAAGGCCGCGTGAGTCACGGCCTTGGGTCGGGATGCCCGATCGGCACTCAGACGCCGAGCAGCAGGCGCTCGGGGTCCTCGATGCAGTCCTTGACATGCTTAAGGAAGGTGACCGCGCCCTCGCCGTCGACGATGCGGTGGTCGTAGCTGAGGGCGATGTACATCATCGGTCGCAGGGCGATCTCGCCCTTCTTGTCGGGGTTCTCGACGGGGCGGTTGATGATGTTGTGCATGCCGAGGATGCCCGACTGCGGGGCGTTGAGGATCGGTGTGGACATCATCGAGCCGTAGATGCCGCCGTTGGTGATCGTGAAGGTGCCGCCCTGCATCTCTTCGAGGGTGAGCTTGCCGTCGCGGGCCTTCTTGGCGAGTTCGAGGATGCCGCTCTCGATCTCGGCGAACGAACGGGACTCGGCGTTGCGCAGCACGGGAACGACGAGGCCCTTGGGCGTACCGACGGCGATGGCAATGTCGGCGTAGTCGTGGTACTGGATCTCGATGCCCTTCTCGCCCGTGACGAGCTGGGCGTTGACATTCGGGACCTTCTCCAGCGCGCTGACGCACGCCTTGGTGAAGAAGGACATGAACCCGAGCTTGACGCCGTGCTTGTCGAGGAACTGGTCCTTCAGGCGGGAGCGGAGCTCCATGACCTTGGTCATGTCGCACTCGTTGAAGGTCGTGAGCATCGCGGCGGTGTGCTGGGCTTCGACCAGGCGGTTAGCGATGCTCTTGCGCAGCGGGGACATCTTCTCGCGCCGGGTGGACCTGGAACCGCCCGAGGTGCCGGGCGACGCTGGGGCGGATGCGCCCGAAGCCGCACCGTTCTGGCGCGCCTGGACCACGGCCAGCACATCCTGCTCGCGGATGCGGCCTCCGGCACCGGTCGGGCGGACAGTGGAGAGGTCGATCCTGTGCTCGTCGGCGATCTTGCGGGCGACGGCGGTCGCGAGAGCGGAGGAATTGTCGGGTGATTTGCCGCTGGACGGGCTCTCGGCCGACTTGGGTTCGGTGGTCCTGGAAAATGTTTTTTCCTCGCGACCGGCTTTGCCTGAATCCTTGTCGGACGAGTCTTTCCTGGCTGGTTCGTCGTCTTGCTTGGAGTCTTTGCCTTCGGGCTTGCCCGAACCGGCTCCGGATGGTTTCTTGGCCGACTCGTCGAGCGAGCCGATCGAGGCGCCGACCTCGACGGTGTCTCCCTCGCTGACCGAGCGCTTGAGGACGCCGGAGGCCGGTGAGGGCAGCGGCATGGTCACCTTGTCGGTTTCGAGTTCGACCAGGTCCTCGTCCTGCTCGACATAGTCGCCGTCCTCCTTCAGCCACGACGCGATGACGGCTTCGGAGATCGATTCACCAAGAGCGGGGATGACGATGTCGGTGGGCATGGGCGGGTGTCTCTGCGTGCGGCGGCTCGTGCTGTGCGGTCTGGAGCCGGGTGGTTAGTCAGGCGGTTGCGGCTTTCCGGCCACCGGATTTTCTTGAACCGGGGGCGTTTGCGGAAGACTTGGAATCGGATTTCGAGTCCGGACCGCTGGAACTGGAAGAAACGGAATCGGCGTCCTCGGAGCGCTGTTCGCGCACGGTTCCGATGGAAGCGGTCAGGAAGTCGTCGAGCTGTTCGAGGTGCTTGCGGGGCGAGCCGGTCGCGGGGGTGCCGCTGGCGGGGCGTCCGTAATAGTGGAGCGACCAGTCGAGTTTCTCCTTGAGCGAGAGCGCCATGTGGCCGAACGCGCCCATGTTGCGGGGCTCTTCCTGAACCCAGGCGAGTTCGGCGGCGGCGGGATAGGACTCGCGGATCTGCTTGAGCAGGTCGAAGTGCAGCGGGTAGAGCTGTTCGACGCGCACGAGGGCGGTGTCCTGCTGGTCGATCTGCTCGCGGCGTTTGAGCAGGTCGTAGTAGACCTTGCCGGTGCAGAGGAGGACTTTGGTGACCTTCTTCTTGTCGAAGCCGCCCTTGCCGAACGCGGGATCATCGAGCACCGCCTTGAACCCTCCGGTGGTCAGCTCCTCGGTGGTGCTGGTGCACGCGGGGAGGCGGAGCAGGCTCTTGGGGCTCATGACGATCAGCGGCTTGCGGAAGCTGCGGTGCATCTGCCGGCGGAGCATGTGGAAGTACTGGGCCGGCGTGGTCGGGTAGCAGACCTGCATGTTGTTCTGGCCGCAGAGCTTGAGAAAGCGTTCGAGGCGTGCCGAGGAGTGCTCGGGGCCCTGGCCTTCGTAGCCGTGCGGGAGCAGCAGCGTGAGGGCGGACCAGCGCTGCCACTTGAGTTCGGCGGAGCTGATGAACTGATCGATGATGACCTGCGCACCGTTGGAGAAGTCGCCGAACTGGGCTTCCCAGACGCACATGATCTTGGGCGAGGCGAGACTGAAGCCGTACTCGAAGCCGAGGCAGGCGAATTCCGAGAGCGGGGAGTCGTAGACGCAGAACTTGTTCTGCCGGCCGCTGCCCGCCTCGTCGTCCTTGCCGGGTTCGACGAGTTCGCGGATGGCGTTGATGGGAACATACGCCTCGGCGGTCTCGACATCGCGCAGGACAGCGTGGCGGTGGCTGAATGTGCCACGACGCGAATCCTGGCCGGTCAGGCGGAAGATGTGGCCCTCGACGACGAGGGAGCCGATGGCGAGCGCCTCTGCGGTGCCCCAGTCGAAGGGCTTGTTCTCCAGCACATTCTCGGTGCGCTCCTGGAGCACTTTCACGAGCTTGTGATGGGGTTTGAAGCCCTCCGGCCACGAGCTGATCGCACGGGCGATCTCGTCGAGAATCTCGCGATCAACCCCGGTCTTGCCTTCCTCGAAGCTCCACTCGTTGGTGACGCCGGACCACCGGACATGGCCGGGTGCGGGCGTCGGATCGACGGCGGTCTTGCGGGTGTTCGTGTAGGACTCATCGAGCTTTTCGTGGACGCTGGACTCGATCTGCTCGACATCGTCCTTGCCGATCACGCCGGCTCCCATGAGGGCGTTGGCGTACTGGCTGAGGACGGTGGGCTTCTTCTTGATCTGGCCGTACAGCAGCGGCTGCGTGAACATCGCCTCGTCGGTCTCGTTGTGACCGTGGCGGCGGTAGCACTGCATGTCGATGACGACATCCTTGTTGAACTTCATCCGGTATTCGAGGGCGAGCTGGGCGCAGTGGACGACCGCTTCGGGGTCCTCGCCGTTCACATGCAGGATTGGTGCCTCGATCATCTTGGCGATGTCGGTGCAGTAGCGGCTGGTTCGGCCGTCCTGCGGGCCGGTCGTGAAACCGATCTGGTTGTTGACGACGATATGGATCGTGCCGCCGACCGTATAGCCCTCGAGTCCGGAGAAGTTGTAGGTCTCGGCAACCACGCCCTGGCCGATGACGGCGGCATCGCCGTGCATGACGATCGGCACGACGCGGTTGCGGGCCTTGTCGCCGCGCAGCCGCTGCTTGGCGCGGCAGCGGCCGAGCACGACGGGGCCGACGGCCTCGAGGTGGCTCGGGTTGGACGCCATCGCCAGCCAGATGTGCTTGCCGGAGGGGAGCACGCGATTGGATGAATAGCCGCGGTGGTACTTCACATCGCCGCCGCCGTCCTCGGCGTCGGCTTCCCATGTGTCGTCGAATTCGGTGAAGACCTCTTCGTAGGTCTTGCCCATGATGTTGACGAGCACATTCAGGCGGCCGCGATGGCTCATGCCCATGACGAGCTCTTCGACACCGAACTGGTCGGCGCTCTTTTCAACGAGCCGGTCGAGGAGGGGGATGAGCGATTCGCCGCCTTCGAGACTGAACCGCTTCTGGCCGGGGTACCGCTTGCCGCAGAACTTCTCCCACATCTCTGCGCGATGGAGCTGCTCGAGGATGTGGACGCGCTCACCCTTGGTGTACTCGGTGCGGTTGCCGGAGGATTCGATGCGCTCGAGCCACCACTGACGCTCCTGCCGGTCGCTGATGTGCATGACCTCGACACCGATGGTGCCGCAGTACGAGTTGTCGAGCCTAGTGATGACATCCGACAGCGAGGCACCGTTGGGGGCGAGGCCGGGGACGCTGAAGCTGAGCCCGAGATCGTCGCTTCCCAGACCGTGGACGGTCGGATTGAGTTCCTCCGGAGACTCGCGTTCGCGATCGAATGGATCGATCCTCGCGCAGGTATGGCCGAGCGAACGGTACGCGTTCACAAGATCCCGGACCGCCGCGGCTTTGGCGGCCTGCCCGCCATCGGCGACGCCAACGAACTCTGCTCCGGACGCGGAACCCAACCCGAGTTCGAACCCGCGGAAGAAATCCCGCATATCCGGGCCGACCGTCATGGGGTCCTGCTGGTATTGCCGGAACTGATCCTCGATGTAGTCGGCGTTCCAGCCGTTCAAGGAGGGCCTCATGGGGTGGGGACCTCCGGTGGCGGCGGAACGGGAGGAGTTTGGTGTCGGGGGCGGAGCGCTCATAGTTTTCGTCCGATGCCGCGATCGGCCTGTTCAAATGCCTTCAGATACTGACTAAAGTCCGAATAAACAGGTCTGCGCACGCGGTTCGCGAATCCGGGGGTGGCATTGTAAGACGCTCATCGTCCGCTGTGCAGCCCTGAGTGAATACAAATTACCGGTCTTGAACATTCTCTCAGCCCAATGCCGGCGCCGGATCGTGCCGATAAGCCGGGGATGGCGGGGAGATCGCCCTGTCCGGACTGTGAATCACTCTTTCTCGGAAGGCCCGTTGCATGCGCGAATACGACCTCTGCGTGATCGGATCCGGACCGGCCGGCCAGAAAGCCGCGGTCCAGGCCGCCAAGCTCGGGAAGCGCGTCTGCGTGGTCGAGCGGAAGGAGGTCGTGGGCGGGGTCGCCATCAACACCGGCACGATCCCCTCCAAGGCCCTTCGCGAGGCCATCCTGTTCATGACCGGGTTCAAGTACCGGGGCATCATGGGCGGATCGCTCAACCGCGAGACCACCATCGAGGAACTCACCAAGTGGTGCCAGCATGTGATCTCCCACGAGATCACGGTCACGCAGAACCAGCTCCAGCGCAACGGCATCGACATCGTGCAGGGCACGGCCTCGATCGAGGGTGAGAATCTGGTGCATGCGCGGCACGGTAGCGAAGTCACCGCCATCACCGCCGATCACATTTTCATTTCCACGGGCACCCGCCCCGCACGCCCGGACAACATCCCCTTCGACGATGTCCACACCGTCGACGCCGACGGCATCCTCAAGCTCTCGCGTCTGCCCCGCACCCTCACGGTCGTCGGCGGCGGGGTCATCGGCACGGAATACGCCTCCATGATGCAGGCGCTCGGGGTGAAGGTCACCCTCATCGAGGGCCAGAGCCACCTGCTCGGCTTCCTCGACCCGGAGATCCGCGAGGCCCTGCAGTATCACCTGCGCAACATCGGCATGACCCTGCGGCTGGGTGAGAAGGTCACACGGGTCCAGATCATCGACGCCCCTCCTGGAGCGCGGACCTCCGACGGCAATCTCGTCGAAGCCACGCTCGAATCGGGGAAGACTATCCGCTCGGAATGCCTGCTCTACGCGATCGGGCGTCAGGGCGCGACCGATTCGCTGAATCTGGAGTCCGTGGGCATCCGGGCCGACAGCCGCGGCCGGATCAAGGTCAACGACCGCTACCAGGTGCTGCGCGACGGCTCCAACGAGCCGATCGGCAACATCTACGCGGGCGGTGATGTGATCGGCTTTCCCGCGCTTGCCTCGACCTCGATGGAGCAGGGCCGGCTCTCGGCCTGCCACATGTTCGGAGTGCGCACGACCTCAGTGCCAGAGCTGTTCCCCTACGGGATCTACGCGATCCCGGAGATCTCGACGGTCGGATGGACCGAAGACCAGCTCACCGAGCAGGACATCCCCTTCGAGACCGGCATCGCCAACTACCGCGAGATCGCGAGGGGGCAGCTTCTGGGAGACCAGATCGGCATGCTGAAACTGCTGATCCATCAGGAATCGCGCCACATCTTGGGCGTGCACTGCATCGGGAGCGGTGCGACGGAGATCATCCACATCGGCCAGGCCGTCATGGCGCTGAACGGCACCGTGGACTACTTCGTCAACACCGTGTTCAACTACCCGACACTGGCCGAGTGCTACAAAGTGGCCGCGCTGAACTGCGTGAACAAGCTTCAGCATGTCTGATTGAGCAGGGCGTCAGATCGCTGAATCCGATGAATCGGCGTGCTCCTCGACGCTGACATTGGTGGCGAGCTGGTCTCGCATCTTTCCGCTCGGAGACTGATCGAGACTGGCCTTGACTGCGCGCAGCTGGTCCTCGGTGAGGCGGGCGATGTGGCAGACGGGGTCCCCGGGCTTCACCGCGGGGAGGGTTGTCATGCCAAGAACGATTCCCGATGCGCTCGAGAGCAGCAGGTTCTTCTCTCGCCCGACCAGATCGGTGTTCGTGGCGACGGGCTGACCCTTGGAGACGACATCGCCGGGCGAGACATGAAAGCGCAGAACGCCGCCGTGCACCGCCCTGAGCCAAGTGGTATCCCGGACGATCGCCTGGTATCGGGCATGGCTGCGCCGGCCTCGGACCATGCCGAGCGAGATCAGAACATTGCGGATGCCCCGTACCCCGACTTCGACCACTCCCGGTTCGATCTTCCACACCTCACCGGCCTCGAGGATGATCGTCGGGATGCCCGCCTCGCACGCCGCCCTGCGCAGCGAACCCTCCGGTCCCTCGCCGTGGATGACGAGTTCGGTGCCGAATGCTTCGGCGAGTTTCCTGGTCTCCGGCTGGTTCAGGTCCGCGCGGACATTGGGGAAGTTCGTGCGTCGGACCGCCGCCGAATGCAGGTCGATGCAGCAATCGCACTTTCGGATGACCTGCTCGAAGACCGCGCTGGCGACGCGGGCGGTCAGACTGCCGCCGCCAGAGCCGGGGAAACTCCGGTTGAGATCCCGCCTGTCGGGCATATAGCGGCTGAACCGCTCGAATCCGAGCACATTGACGACCGGGACGAGCACCAGCGTGCCGCGGCTTAGTTTGAAACCGGGGTTCAGCACCAACTCTCTAACGACGCCCATGCCGTTGATCTCATCGCCGTGCACCGACGCGGTCACACCCACGACCGGTCCCGGCTCGGGTGCGCGGACGATATGGACCGGCATCACCACCGGGTGCCCGCTGTAGGTTTCGCTGATGGTCAGATCGAGCGTGCGCTGTGAGCCCAGGGCGATCCGCTTGCCGCCGATCTCGAATGTCTTCCTGCCGGAGATATCCTTGAGACTCACGCATCGCTCCCCGAGCGCTTCGGGCTCGTTTTCTTGCGGATTTTGGACTTGCGCTTGCGAGCCGGTTTGGGCATGAGGGTCCTGATCTCGTCGAGCTTGCCGAAGCAGAGCAGGACATCGCCTTCCTCGACATGGCGGTCTCCCGACGGGTTCGAAACGACCTTGCGTCCTCTGCGGATGCTCAGGACGGTGATGTCCCGCTCGCGCAGCTTCGTCTCGCTGAGCGGCTTTCCGGCCAGCGACGACCTCGGCACGATCGGCAACTCCACAACGCCGTATCCCTTGCTGGCCGCGAGGCGATACCGCAAATCGACCTCAGAGAACTGCACGCGCTGCTCGATGTGCTCGATGATCGCCCCCGCCACATCGATGCCGGTGGCGGTTTCGATCCCCTCCAGCCCCGGCGAGGAGTTGACCTCCATCACCTGCGGCCCATCCTTGCCCTCGAGCATGTCCACGCCGGCGACCTGCAGGCCCATCACCTGAGCCGCGACCACCGCGGTTTCGGCGTACTCCTCGGACAACTCGATCCCCTCGGCGACGCCCCCCCGGTGCACATTCGAGCGGAACTCGGTGCCTTGTGCCGTTCGGCGCATGGCGGCGACGACACGGTCTCCCACGACGAAGGCCCGGACATCCTTGCCCTTGCTCTCGGCGACGAACTTCTGCACCAGCACGTTCTGCTTGGCCGAATGCAGGGTCTCGATGATCGCCTCGGCGACCTTCTGCGTTTCGGCGAGGATGACCCCGACGCCCTGCGTGCCCTCAAGCAGCTTGATGATGACCGGCGCGCCGCCGACCCGCTCGATCGCGTCGAGGATGTCGTATCGGTCCCGAACGAACGCGGTGTCGGGAATGCCGATGTCGTAGCGGGAGAGCATCTGCAGCGAGCGCAGTTTGTCGCGCGAATAGGTGATGCCCGGCGCCGTGGCGAGGCAGAAGACGCCCATCTGCTCGAACTGACGGACGACCGCGGTGCCGAAATAGGTGACCGAAGCGCCGATGCGCGGGATCACGGCGTCGTAGGAGGAGACGGCCTTGCCCCTGAACAGCAGATCCGGAGCGCCGTGCTCGATGTGGATCGAGAACCGCAGGGTGTTCAGCACCCGCGCGGTATGGCCCCTTTCCGCGGCCGCCTGGCGCAGACGCTTCGTGCTGTAACTGTGGGGCGCTCTCGAAAGGATCGCGATCTTCATGCAATCGATCCTACCCGCTCAGCGCCTCAGCCGGAGGACCGGCGAGCTCGGACCGGCCGCTTTGACAGCACATACATCCGCGAAGAATCCACCAGGAAGCGACCCGCCAGCGCCCGGCGACCGATGAGCATGCGGCAGATCATTCCCCGCCGGGATACCAGACTCACTTCCGCCTCGAACTCGTGCGACCCGATCTTCACCAGCAGCGGAACCACGAACCGCTCCTGAGCGTGCCCGGTCGAGCTCCTGACCGTGCTCACCCGAAGGATCGGGCACTCGATCTTCTCGCTCAGACGCTTGCCGTGCCGATCCAGAGCGATGTGAAACCGCACCCGGTCCCCCTCGATCCGCTCGACATCCGAGACATGCAGCGCACTGGTGTTCGCGCCGCTGTCGATCTTCGCACGCACCGGACCCAAGCCGTGCTCCGGAAAACGCACGGCCTCACGCCACCCGATCAAGGGCAATGCATCGATCGCGTTGGACTGCGGCGGGCTCGTCACAACGCCATCCTAGCGAGAACGCGGCGTGCGCGACCAGCCATCCGGGATCGGTCAACTCCGCCCGAACTGACGCTCCAGCTCCCCCACCGACAGCCGGATCGCCGTGGGCCGCCCGTGCGGGCAGTTACTCGAGCGTTCGATCTGGGCCCGCAGTTTGATCAGCTCTCCCAGTTCCTCATCTGACAGCTTGTCACCGGCCTTCACCGCCGCCTTGCAGGCCATCATGTCGAGGATCTCGTGCAGTGCCTCTTCGCTGCCCAGTGCAAAGCCCTCGGCCTCACACCTCTCCAGAAGCTCGGATACGAACGCCCCCGGCTCCACGCCCTTCTCGAACAAAAACGACGGGAACGCCTGCACACCCACGCTTCGCGGCCCGGTCGCGTGCGCCTCGATCCCCAGACGCTCGAACAGGTCGCCGGTCTGCTCCAAGAGATCCACCCGCGCTTCGCTGGTCTCGACGATCTCCGGCATCAGCAGGCGCTGCGACTCCAGCGCCCCCTTCATCGCGATGCGATCCTTGAGCTTCTCGAACATCACCCGCTCGTGCAGCGCGTGCTGGTCGATGATCACCAGCCCCTGCTCGTCCTGCGTCACCAGGAACGAATTGTGCACCTGCAGCACCCGGTCCGCCGGACGCACCGCCGGCAGCGCGCCCTGCCCCTCGGCATCGCGCACCCGCGCCGAGCGCAGGTGGTCCGTCGCCAACGCCGCGGCCTGCGCTTCCGAGCGCACCCGCTCGGCTTCCTCGCGGAGCCGCTGCTCGCGCTCGGCGATGCGCTGACGCTCGGCTTCCATCGCCAGCCGGTCCTCGTCCACCGCCTGCTTGAGCTGCTGATAGTCGAACCCGGTCTGCGCGCCGCCCTGCGCCGACAGTCGCTCCAGGAACTCGTCCACCCGACGCGGCTTGGGCTCGACCGCCGCGGGCTCGCGAACCGAGTCCGTCCGCTCGAAGCGGAACCCGCCGCCGAAGGTCGCCGCGGGCGTCAGGTCCTGACCGCGCAGCGCCTCCTGAACCGCCCGGTAAACCACCCGGTGCACCAGCGACTGATCACGGAACCGCACCTCGGTCTTGGCCGGGTGCACATTCACATCCACCGCGCCCGGCGACATTTCCAGCATCAGCAGCACCGCCGGGTGCCGACCCGGCTCGATCAGACCCCGGTACGCTTCGCGCACCGCGTGGATGATCGACTTGTCGCGGATCGGCCGCCCGTTCAGGAACACGAACTGTTTCTTGGTCGTCGCCCCGGCCAGCGCCGGCAGCCCGGCGAGCCCCCATAGTGCGAGCCCGCGTGCATCGTCGAACCGGTCCGCCGCGACCTCGACATACTGCCCCTCGTGCTCGCGACCGATGATCGCGAACGCACGCTCCTTCGCGCTCTGGTTCGGCGCGAGATCCAGCACCGTTGACCCGTCCACCTCGACCCGGAACCCGATCGCCGGGTGGCTCATCGCCAGCGAGCGCACGATGTCCAGACAGTGCGTCCGCTCGGTCTGCGCGGTCCGAAGGAACTTGCGCCGGGCCGGCGTGTTGAAAAACAGATTCCGCACCGTCACCCGCGTGCCCACCGGACCCGCGTCCGGGCGCACCGGCCTGACCTGATCGCCCTCCACCTCGATCACCGCCGCGGCGTCCTCGCCTTCGACCCGCGATCGGATGCTCAGCCGGCTCACCGACGCGATCGACGCCAGCGCCTCGCCCCGGAACCCCATCGTCGCGATCGTGTCCAAGTCCTGCGCATCCCGCACCTTGCTCGTTGCGTGCGGGTGAACCGCCAGCGCGAGCTGCTCGGGCTCGATGCCGCCCCCGTCGTCGGTCACCCGGATCAGCTCGACGCCGCCCTGCTCGAGCTCGACCGTGATCCGGCCCGCCCCGGCGTCGATCGCGTTGTCCAGCAGTTCCTTGACCACCGAGGCCGGACGCTCCACAACCTCGCCGGCGGCGATCTGGTTCACCACCAGCGCCGGGAGAACCCGGATCGCCCGCCTCGTTGTCCCTGCCGTCTCGTGCATCGGAGCCATTGTAGAGCGTTTGCCCGCCGCGCTCGCGTATGCTTCCCGCCATGGCCAAGGACCGATCGCGAGCCCACCACAATCCCCCGCTCCCCAGCGTCCAGCACGAGCACACCGGCCTCGCCCGACTGCCCGAGGCGGTCCTGCACTGGCGACGCGAAACCACCTTCCTCGTCTTCGCGGGCATCTTCCTCGGCTCGCTGACGATGCTGAACATCCTCGGCATCACCCGGTTCATCAAGCTCTTCGAGATCACCGGCTCCGATGGCGAGGTCGAGACCCTTTGGGGCGCGAAACTCACGTTCGCCATCGCCGTCGGCGTGCTCCCCTACCCCATCACCTTCCTCTGCACCGACTTCATCAGCGAGTTCTGGGGACGCCGGCGCGCGAACGCCGTGGTTTGGGTGGGCTTCCTGCTGAACATCTGGGTGGTCACGGTGCTCTGGCTCGGCGGCGCGCTGCCCGGTTTCGAAGACCTTGCCGCCGACGGCTCCATCATGCTCGACGAAGCCGGTCGCCAGCCCGTGTTCTTCGAGGTCCGCGCCCTCGCCTTCGGCGCGGTCACCGCCTCCATGGTCGCCTACCTCGTCGCCCAGCTCGTCGATGTGCATGTCTTCCACTTCTGGAAGAAAATCACCAACGGCAAGCACCTCTGGCTGCGCAACAACGGTTCAACGCTCGTCAGCCAGCTCGTCGATACCGTCGCGGTCATCCTCATCACGCACTTCTACGCCAAGGCCCTGCCGGTGGACGACGACTTCGCCATCTGGCCCCAGCTCGCCGTGTTCATTTTTACGGGCTACACCTTCAAGGCGCTCGTGGCGTTCATCGACACCGTCCCCTTCTACCTCGGCTCCCACTACCTCGCCCGCTACCTCCGCCTGCCCCCAGCCCACGAACCCCCGCACCCGCCCGCCGCCGCGGCGGTCGAGGCCGGGGTCGGGTAATCCCGAGCCGTTGCAGCGATTCGTTGCCTATGCTCAGAACATGAGCGACCAACCCACCATCTTCACGAAAATCGTCCGGGGCGAGATCCCCTGCCACAAGGTCCACGAGGACGAGCACACCTTCGCCTTCCTCGACATCAACCCGCTGAGCCCGGGTCACACCCTGCTGATCCCCAAGCAGCAGGTTCGGACCCTCGGCGAACTCTCCGACGACGCTGCCGCGGCGATCGGGCGTGTCCTCCCGCGCCTCTGCCGCGCGGTCACCCAGGCCACCGGCATCGCCGACTACAACATCCTCCAGAACAACGGCGAACTGGCCCATCAGGCCGTGCCCCATGTGCACTTCCACATCATCCCCAAGCCGGACACCAAGAGCGGGCTGGGCGTGGGCTGGCCAGCGGGCAAACTCGACGGTGAGCACGGCAAAGCGATCGCCCAGAAAATTCAGAACGCCTTCAACGAAGAATGATCGAAACTATCACCACGAAAAAGAGCGCCCGAAGGGTCATGCAACCCTCCGAGCGCCCCTCTCTATGTTCGAACCGGCGGACGCGGCCGGGTTGCTGGTGCGCCAGCGTGGTGTGATCACCAAGCCAACGACAGCAGTATCGCCACCGCCGGTGAGACGCCGCTAAATCCCTCGTGAGAGGGGCTTCATTTTGAGTGTGGTCCTATTGGTAGCTTCAGCCGCCGACCGCCTCGAGACACCGATCCACCGTCTCCGAGATCTTCACCAGTTCGCCCTTGCCCGAATCCGATCGCAGCTTGAACTCCACCGAATCCTCCGCCAGCCCCTTGTCGCCGACGGTCAGCCGGATCGGGACGCCGATCAGGTCCGCGTCCTTGAACTTGAAGCCCGGGCGCTCGTGGCGATCGTCGATCAGCACATCGAACCCCGCCCGCGACAGCTCACCTGCGAGCGACTTCGTCGCCTCCATCGCCGCATCGTTCTCCGGCTTCATCACCGTGATCAGCACATGGTACGGCGCGAGCGCGACCGGCCAGACGATGCCGTTCTCGTCGTGGCTCATCTCGACCGCCGACGCCATCGTGCGCGACACGCCTATGCCGTAGCAGCCCATGATCACGGGGTGCAGGGCCTGATCTTCACCCATGATCCGGTAGCCCATGGCCTCCGAGTACTTCGTGCCAAGCTTGAAGATGTGACCGACCTCGATGCCGCGCTGCGCTTCCAGCACCGCGCCCTTCGCCTTGGGCGAGGGATCGCCCGCCATCGCGTTGCGCACATCCGCGACAACGAGCGCGGGGCACGACCCGGTCGTCGCCTCCTCGATGGTCTTGCCGAGGTCCCGTGACCAGCAGAAATGCTTGGTGTGGTAGTCCTTCCTGTCCGCACCGGTCACCCAGAACATGGGCTTGCCCTTCTCGGCGTCCATGCCCTGAGCCGCGTCCGGATCGACCACGACGAGCACGCCCTTCTTGCCGAGGTTCGCACGCGGGCTGACATAGCCGATCTCAAAGCCGTTGGCCCTGGCCTTCTCGGGGTCGGCCAGTTCGATCGCGCTGACCTCCGCGGCTTTCTTGACCTTGCCCTCGTTGACCTCGTGATCGCCCCGCACGACCGCGACGATCCATTCCTCGCCGTACTTCTCGAGTTCCTCGGGTGTGGACTTCACGCGGAACACCACGCTCTTGAGCATGTTCCGCGTCTTCACCTTCAGCAGCTTCGAGACATCCTCGATTCCGGGGCAGTTCGGCGTGTGCACATCCTCGGCCTCGCCCGAGGGCTCGCCATCAAGCGACCACGAGCGCTCGCCGATCTCGCATTTTTCGACATTCGCCGCGTACCCGGTTTCCGGGCAGCGCAGGATCGTGTCCTCGCCGGTCTCGCAGAACACCATGAACTCGTGGCTCGCCGAGCCGCCGATCGGGCCGGCCTCGGCCTCGACCGCGCCGAAGTTCAGCCCGCAGCGCGCAAACACATTCGAGTACGCGCGGTACATCGCGTCGTAGGTCTCGTTCAGGCCGCCCTCGCCCTCCACACGCATGTGGAACGAGTACGCGTCCTTCATCAGAAACTCGCGACCTCGCAGCAGTCCGGCCCGGGGCCGGAACTCATCGCGGTACTTGGTCTGGATCTGGTACAGGTTCAGGGGCAGCTGCTTGTAGCTGCTGACCGTTCCCCGCATCAGTTCGGTGATGACCTCCTCGTGCGTCGGGCCGAGGTACGAATCGCGCCCGTGCCGGTCGTTGAACCGCATCAGAAGGTCGCCGTACTCGTCGGCCCTTCCGGTCTCGTGGAGCAGTTCGGTCGGGCACAGCGCGGGCAGCAACAGTTCGCTCGCCCCAGCCGCGTCCATTTCCTCGCGCACGATCGCCTCGACCTTGCGCAAAACCCGATGCCCCAGAGGCAGGTAGTCGTACACACCCGCCGCCAGCCGGCGGATGAACCCGGCCCGAACCAGCAGCTTGTGGCTGGGGGCCTCCGCATCGGCCGGAGCGTCCTTGGCGGTCGGGATGAGGGTCCGTGACCAGTACTGAACATCCCCGGTGCGGGTGGTGGATACGGCGGAGCGGTGGGCGGTCGAGGTACTCATGGCGGGGAGTGTACCCGCACCCTCACCGAGGCGGAATCCGCTCAGCCCTTGGCCTGCCGGGCCGCCTTCTTGCGATCGCTCTCGCTGAGCATCCGCTTGCGCATCCGCACCGACTCGGGCGTGATCTCCACCAGTTCATCGTCCTCGATGTACTCGAGCGCCTGCTCCAGCCCCATCTTGCGGGCACCCTTGATCTTTGTGAACGCTTCCTTGTTGGCCTCGCGCATGTTGGTCAGCGCCTTGGCCCGGGTGATGTTCACGGTCAGGTCGTTCTCGCGGTTGTGCTCGCCGATCACCTGACCGGCGTACACCTTCGCGCCCGGCTCGATGAACATGACCCCACGGTCGCCCATCGCTTCGATGCTGAACGCCGTGGCGGTGCCGCCATCGATCGAGATCAAGACGCCCTGCCCGCGTCCGGGAACCTCACCCTGCATGGGTACATACCGCTCGAAGGCGTGGTGCATGATCGCCTCGCCCTGCGTCGCCGTGAGCATGCGGCTGCGCAGGCCGATCAGACCGCGCGCCGGGATCTCGAAGATCATGTGGGTCATCTCGCCGCGCGGCTCCATGTGCTTCAGCTCTCCACGACGGGCGCCGACCAGTTCCATGACCGCGCCAACCCCGCCCGCCAGGGACTCAACCACCAGTCGCTCCAGCGGCTCGAACTGCTTGCCCTCGACCTCGCGGATGACGACCTTCGGCTTGCCGACGGCGAGTTCGAAGCCCTCGCGACGCATCGTCTCCAGCAGCACGCCCAGGTGCAGCATGCCGCGCCCGGACACGACGAACTCGTCGCCCGCCCCGCTCGGCTCCACACGCAGCGCCACATTCGTCTCCGCCTCGCGCATCAGCCGGTCGCGGATCTGACGGGAGGTCACATACTTGCCCTCCTGACCGGCCAGCGGCGAGTCGTTCACGCGGAACACCATGCTCAGCGTCGGCTCGTCGATGGTCACGGGGGGCAGGGCCGAGGGATTATCCTTGTCGGCGATCGTGTCGCCGATGTCGATGTTCTCGATGCCGATCAGGGCGCACAGATCGCCCGCATGAACCGCGGCGACATCCTTGCGCGACAGACCCTCGAACGCACGCACCTGAGCCACTTTCGCGTTGCGATGCTTCCCGTCGCGCGAGATCACCGCCACCTGCTGGCCAGTTCGTACCGTGCCGTTGAACACACGCCCGATCCCGATCCGGCCGACATACTCCGAGTAGTCCAGCGTCGTTACCAGCATCTGCAGCGGCCCGTCCGGATCACCCGTCGCCAGCGGCACATGCTTCACGATCGCCTCGAACACCGCCCGCAGGTCACCCTTCGCGTCCTTCGGGATCTGCTCTACCTGATCCACCGACCAGCCGTCGCGCGCGGACGCGAACACCACCGGGAAGTCCAGCGCGTGATCGTCAGCGCCGAGGTCCACCAGCAGGTCGAACACCTGATTGATCACGCGCTGCGGCTCGCCGTCGGGCCGATCGCACTTGTTGATCACCAGCACCGGCTCCAGCCCCGCCTCGATCGCCTTGCTCAGGACGAACCGGGTCTGCGGCATCGGCCCCTCGAACGCATCCACGACGAGCAGGCAACCGTCGGCCATCCGCAGCACCCGCTCGACCTCGCCGCCGAAGTCGGCGTGGCCCGGCGTATCGATGATGTTGATCCGGACCTGCTCGCCGTTTTCCCGCTGGTAGGTCACCGCGCAGTTCTTGGAAAGAATCGTGATCCCCCGCTCACGCTCGAGGTCGTTCGAGTCCATGATCAGCCCGTGCTGACCGCCGGCCAGCTTGTCCAGGGCCTCGGACCGGAACATCCCGGACTGGTACAGCAACTGATCGACAAGCGTGGTCTTGCCGTGGTCGACGTGCGCGATGATGGCGACATTCCGCAGCTGAGTCGCCTGTGCGACCCCGGCGGACGATGGTGAATTGGTCATGGCTGGTGTTCTGTTCGCTTCGGATGGCGAGAATGCGGGCAGACCCGGCCGCGCCGGGCCCGCAGATACATCATACGCTGATGCGTTATTTCTCGCCGCGATTTTCCTGCACGAACTCGATCACGCCTCCGCCCCGCAGCAGATCGGGCCTTGCCAGCAGCGTCTGCGCTCGAATCCGCTCGACGGCCCCGAGCGATCCGACAAGCGGAGGCAGGGCCACAGACTGGCCCGAAAGCTGCTCCACCAGCAGGCGCGGCCTGACCTCAAACACGGAAACCCACGGCAATGTCCCGTGGTCACGATCCTCGGCACCTTGCCTGAGGCCATCGGCCACCGACCCCACACTCGCTCCGCCGAGGCCCAGGATCAGCCAACCACGAGCGTCCCCCGCCCCGGCTTCTTCGGATGAACGGACCGTCCACGCCAGTTCCGGCCCCGCCTCCGGCCAGAGACCATCAAGCAGCCCCGGATTCTTTTCGCTCAGGATCGGCCTGAGATCGACCGTACGGACCGCCTCCGGGAACAGTCCGCCGAAATTCTCGAAGCTCGCCCCGTCGAACAGCGCCGAGAGCGATGCCGACACGCTCCGGTCAGAGGCGATCGCCGCCCTGGTCGTGTTCGCCGTCTCAAACACGCCAACCAGTTCCAATGGCCCCGTTCGAGTTCCGAAGCCCATCAGCATCGTGCGCCCGCCGAACTCGGTCGGCTCAGGCAGTTCGAGTTTGTCGATCACCCCCGGACCGAAGGCGTCTCGCAGCGATGGCATCAGCGAGGAACTCAGCCAATCGGCCTCGGACACCGCGAACAGCGCTCCCTCCGCCGCTTTATCGAATACCGCCAGTCGCCACGGTTTGTCAGCCCGACCCGCTTCGACAGCGAATTCCGGGTTGTGCCTCAGGAAATTCAGTCGGATCGAATGCTGATGGATCGATGCGCCGAGCACGAACCAGGCCTGCTCCGCATCATGGCGAACCACCACGGCACCGGTGCCATCGGGCAAAGCCCGCGCCAGCCATCCGGCCTTCTCGC
>CBFGVX010000016.1:0-45922 GCA_965652425.1 uncultured bacterium
TCCAATAGCAGTCGTCGATCTGTTTGCCGGGCCGGGAGGGCTGGGTGAGGGATTCAGTGCTCTGAAAATCCACGGCCGAGGACGACCATTTCGGATCGCCGTTTCGGTCGAAAAGGAACCACATGCCCACCGAACGCTTCGTTTGCGATCGTTCTTTCGCTTCTACGACGCTAGTGGCCGTTCCCTTCCGAAGGCATACACGCAGGTCCTGAGGGGGGAAATCTCTCCGGAGGAGCTGGAATCCAAGTGTCAAACGGCTTGGGCACATGCTGAGGCCGAAGCGTTCAGAGGTGAACTCGGCATACAAGGCGATGACGAACGCCTAGATGCCATTCTCGAATCGAAGAAACTTCACAAAGACAAGACGCCGGTAGTCCTCATCGGTGGGCCTCCGTGCCAAGCGTACTCGCTCGTCGGGCGAGCTCGAAACCGCGGCATTGCCGGCTACCGGCCGGAGGACGACAGCCGTCACCACCTCTACCAAGAGTATCTTCGCGTTCTCTCTCGGGTTTGGCCGGTAGCGTTCGTCATGGAGAACGTGAAGGGCATTCTCTCATCGTCTGTCGGAAATCAGCGAATTTTTCCGCGTATACTTGATGACCTCCATAATCCCGGAGCAGCTATCGGGGGGATTTCCAGAGCCAACGCCAATCGAACCTATCGACTGATGCCTCTTGTTTGGAACGACGAGTCAGAAAGTCGACTTTTCCAAGGCGAGTCGAGCGACCCGAAGTCGTTTCTGATCCGCTGCGAAAATCACGGAGTTCCTCAGCGGCGTCACAGAGTCTTCATCGTTGGCCTGCGAAATGACATCGCCTGCGATCTCCCTCGCCTGCGATCAACACAAGCACATGTCACCGTCAGAGACGCCATAGAGGGTCTACCTCGGTTGGGCCCCGGCCTTTCGAAGAGATCTGGATCGAGAAAGTCTGTCCAATCAGTTCTCCGCGACGAGATGTCAAGCAAGCTGGTTGGTGAGATTCGCAGGATGCATGGAGTCGAAATCGCGAAACGCTGCGAAAGCATTCGAGACCGGATGGAGCGTGTTGACATGTCCACCGGGGGGGAGTTTGTCCCGTCCGACTCGGTGCGTAGCAAAAATCCTGAGTTGGATGCGTGGTACGGAGGCAGTGACTTAGGAGGCGTGTGCAATCATGCGGCAAAGTCACACATGCCTTCGGATTTGGCCAGATACCTCTTCTGCTCGTCTTTCGGTGAGACCTTCGGCCGATCTCCTAAGCTCGCGGACTTTCCGGATGCACTGCTCCCGAACCACATGAATGCACGGCCCGGTGACGGTTCAGAAGCCATTTTCAGCGACCGGTTCAAAGTTCAGCTGTGGGATGAGCCTTCGGCAACGGTCACCTCTCATCTCGCGAAGGATGGGCATTACTTTATCCATCCCGATCCGTCGCAGTGTCGCAGCTTCACGGTTCGCGAGGCTGCTAGAGTGCAGACATTTCCTGACAACTACTATTTCTGCGGTCCACGGACGGCTCAGTATCAGCAGGTCGGAAATGCAGTGCCGCCGCTGATTGCGAAACGGATCGCCGAGTGTGTCTTCGAAGGTTTGGAAGCAGCGGGGCTATGACGGCAGATCGAATCACGCCGGATCAGCGAAGCCGCAACATGTCCAAGATTCGGGGCCGCGACACGAAGCCCGAACTCAAAGTTCGCAGCGTTCTCCATCGCATGGGATATCGCTTCCGTCTGCACCGCAAAGATCTTCTCGGAAAACCAGACATCGTGCTACCAAGGCACGGCACTGTCATCTTCGTCCACGGTTGCTTCTGGCATCGGCACTCTTGTCCCAATGGCCGGGCCATGCCATCAACGAACAGGGATTTTTGGGAGCGGAAGTTTGCTGAGAATGTTGTGCGGGATAGACGAAACCGACGTGAGTTGACACGGCTCGGTTGGCGAGTCTTGGTGATCTGGGAATGCCAGACGAAATCGGTGACTGCTCTAGAGCAACGTCTGAGACGACGACTTGTGGGATGCAGCTAGCACGAGGCATCGTGTGACATGCATCGACGGGGTTAGCCCTATGCCGTGAATCGCTTGAACTCTCTAGGCAGCTTGTGACTGAAGTCGCCAGGATCAATGGATGCAAGATCCCATGTCCGCGTGTACTGATTAAGTAGCTTTCCAAGTCGCCTAGCCGAGGTTCCTGAGGCTCCACGCCGTCGCTTTCGTGAGACCGGATCAATGAACAGCCGGCTGGCAAGTGCCATGGTACCTGGGCAAGTGATCAGATCAAGACGTGCAGTAAACTGCTCGGTCAGTTCACCCGGTTGGTCTAAGGGATTGACCATAACGGCTGCCGCTCGCCACGGATCATCCGAATGCAGGAGGTAGACATTGTATGGATTCGCCAGCAAATGACGGTACCGTCTCGTCCAGCGGGAGAGATCGGGAATGTAGCGTGCTCCGGCACCGACCTTTCGGGCCCCTTTCTCATTCTTGGGACAGACTTGGTCGAACAAGGCGGCTGTCAGCCATGCCCAAAATCCAATGTCATTCCGAGGTACTTCAGTGTTCGCTGCGGAAGCGGCAGCTGCCAGCCACTCCGCGAAGTCCATTCGGGTTTCAAAGTCACGAGGTTCAGCCTCGATTTCGGGAGTCAGCTGCTCCGAGAATCTCGGATCAGTGACGATCGATACCGCAAATTCATGCTTCGAATCCTCCCGCAGTCTGTTCAACTCGGAAGCGAATGCGTCCAGACCGTGCTGGTTGAATCTTCTAAACTTCAATGGAGTCCTCCTCAACCGGTTCGAATGGACGCTTTAGCCCGTGCATGCTTGCAAAGGAACGGACGCTACGACTGATCCACTCTTCACATTCTTCACGATCGCCTGTGTCTCCAAGAATCGGCGGCGGGTCACCGGTCATTTCGGGAAACTTGCTCGCAAACTCCAACCACTTAGGCCCCCAATCCAAGTCTTCGCGAGTCTCGGGTTCATCGATTATGAGATGCCGCAAAATGAGCCGAAGAACCTCTGGGTATACGAGAGCGATGAACCGCGGATCTCGTGCAAACTCAATAGGCTCGGGTATTTCGCTGTCTATCCAGAGCGTCGGTCCGTAGCCCGGGTAGTCAATTTGCAGTTCCCATACAAGTCCATCCAGCGGTTTGTGATAGACGTGTAGAAGACCTTGCTTGTTGCTCGAATCTTCCAAGGCGGTGACGGGGCGTATCTGCCGTGCATCGGCGAGAATTCGGCCGTCGGACTCGCCGGCATCGATAACCTTGAGCCGAAACAGAGGAGCGGGCATCTCGTCCGAAAAATCGCTGAGCAATCGCTCTGGCTCGGTCAGGATCTTTTTGTTCTCAACCGTTCCAAGATCAAATCGCATGCGAACCGGCGGATTTGAGCGGTAGGCTTCCAATATCACTCTCGCATCGCCCGGCAGGTCGCTTGGAAGATCCATCTCCAAGTCAAAAACATTGACGACGCTGTTCTGATGTGGTCTGAGCGTAACGCGTACGCAGCTCTTCTTGAGGTCAATCCGTTTCGTGTAGTTCATCCGGCGAATCGCCATCGGACACCTCCTCCGCAGCTCGTGCACTGACGATCAGGTCGCGGTTCTCGTCAAAACCTGTCACGTATACCTCGAAGCTTCGTGAATGAATATCCAGCTGAAGCTTGTTGGGGCCGCACACCGTCGCAGTCGCATCTCCACCTACGGCGATGTCGATGCCAGATCGCCCCTTCGCGGTGAGATCGAAGTCGGCTGGTTCGTAAAGCTTCCAAGGGCTTCCGGAAAAGACGTCGTATGCCATCGTGACGTTCAGGGTCTTCGGTGGATCTGTTCCATCATCTCCTGGGCCGACACGGAAGCCGGAAGCTTCGTCTGATATTCGATATCGCTTGGGCTTTGCCGGTGGGATCTCCGGATCGGGTGTCTCGGAGTCGTCAGGGTTCTCTTTGGGTTTGGGCTTGGACTTCGGCTTCGGGGCTTCGCCGGCATCTTCCGGGAGAGAAAAGTAATCGATGGCGATGGTGGCGTCAGGTTTGTCGTCAGCGGAGCGTGCGAACGTGGCGATGCTTCGCACCGAATCCTTGACGAAGGTGACAACATGATTGCCGTTCACATAGTTTCCCTTGAAGTTCGATGTGCCGGCTTTCCAATCGGAGTGATTGGGTGGCTCGGCTGCTCGTAAAAGAGTTGCGAGGGGCTTGTCCTCCACGGTAACCAGAGCTCGGATTTTGGATGCCCCGCTGGCTCGCTGTATCTCATTGATGCACAGGCGTTCGCGAAAGAACGCTGGCTTCAGAACAGACTTACTTGTCTCGTCCGGTTCCAAGTAGACATCGAAGTAGGTCGACTCCGGGCCGATTCCCTCGTTCCCCTTGCTTCGTACGATATGCAGAGGTACACGTAAGGCTACTCGCTGCCCCTCAAGAAGTCGGGACCGAATTGTCTCGCACTCATCGGCCGTGAGCAGGTCAGGGGTCCACTTCTGACTGCCGTCGGCAGGGGGGTGATTCGTCAGAGTGATTCGGTCGAAATCCCCTTGCTCAAGTGCGTATTTGGCGAGCCGAATGAGGGGAACGTAGTTCCTAAGTGAGTCGTGCTCTTCGGCGATCGACTCTATCGTTCCTGCGGCTATCTCGATTGGCTCGCCATTCAGCTCAACCGTTACACAGAGGTCATTCGCGAGAATTGCGTAGTAGTACTCAGATACAACCGCTTCGAGGATCTGGTGTGCGTTGAGCGAGTCATATGTCCAGGGAACGACGATGGACAGCCCGGCATCCTGATTTCGCTGCAACCGGAAGGTTGCACAGAGATCGCTGATTGTTTCTTGGCAGTCAATTGGCCGAGGGGGCTCGTCGGATTTCCATGACGAAGCGAAGTAGATTTGCGGGCTGAAAACGGTCTGATCGACAACCCGCATCTTCAGAATGCACTTGCCCATGACAAGGGATTGGCGATCATCTTCACGATTCGTGCATATCAGGAATGCGTTGATGCGGCTGCATCTCGGAAAGACGTTTTTCCCAACGCCCCAGCTTCCCTGCTCACCAGCTGATTTCCGGGTTCGGCCGTCACTCCGCATGAAGTCGACAAAGTTGTTCTGCTTGCCGGCAATCGTGTCGCTGGTGACATCCCCGGTCAGGCCGCAGGTGCCGAAGTCCTCGACAACAAGAAAGTCGCACCGCTCTTTGTTTACATCCGGAGCTTCCTTCAGCCCGTTACCTTCCGCGTTGACATGTGGCCGCAGTTCGCCGAACCAGCGAGCGGCATCAGCAGCGGAAAGAGCAAGATCTCCGGTGTAGTGAGCGATCCGAACTCGAACTACAGATTTGGGATCCTTGGATTCCTTGCCCGCGTCAATGGCGTTCTGGAGGGCTTCTCTTACAAGAGGCAAGGCGGGCTTGTCGTTGTCTGAGAAGAACTCGCCTGAAATCACATCGGACAGGTCTGATCCGGTCGGTTTCGCTCTCGGAAACCAGTTGTCATATCGCATCTGAAAGACTCTCCTGTGGGTCTTTGGTCTAGTCTTGCGACTGTTTGGTGAGAAGGTTACTTACCGCAGTTGTCAGTTCAAGGTCATCGGGTGTGCTGTAGCCGCTTCGGCCGTGCTTCAGAACGATGCCCATGTCTCGCATCCAAGCGAGAATCAGGTAGACCTGATAGTTGGGGATGGTTGCTGCTCCGTCGGTTGCGGTAACTTCGCCGAGGCTTTCAACTGTCCAGATTCGATTCGGCTCAGTCCGGTCAACGATGTGGTTCGCCAATGCAATGACTGCGTCGAAAGGAGCGGTGTGCTGGTATTCGGATTTCCCCTTTTTTGACCAGCCGACCTTCGTAATGGAATCGCCGCCAAGCTCAAATCTCGGGTACGCGGACTTGGAAGGTTTTTCCTGTCGTGGTGTTGGGGCTGCACGGTCCGATGTCGGCTTTGCACCATCGCGTTTCGAGCCAGAGATGCCTGACTTGGCAGGCTTGGGCTCGATGGCCCCTTTTGCGCCGATCGTCGCGGCGGCTTGGCGGGACCTGAGATCTTCGATCTCAGCTCTGATACAGCTTCGGCCAAGCCGGCGACTTCTGCGATAGCGGCGTAACGCTCGGCCTGCAGCTCCTTCCGGATCAGATCGCGGAGATCGGATTCGGCTTTGCGGAGAATCTCGTCGGCGGCAGTTCTCGGGTCCATCGCCGTACAGTACAGCGAAAATACAATCTGCACAAGTGTTTTTTGCTGTGTCTGTGCCTGTGCCGAAAAGAGGTTTGTGTTCGGTGACGGTCCTCGTGTGGCTCGGCGGTTCAGTGGTCTTGGCGATCAGGGTCGCCGGCAAGTGGTCGTGTTGCCAAAATGTTGCCACTCCGGTCGGTCAGCTGGAAAATCTCCCGTCTTTGCGGCGAATGAGGTCACTGGTTCGAATCCAGTATCGCCCACTTTCAGGGCCGGCGCGGGTGCTGGCTCTTTTCGTTTTTGGCACGGCCGATGGCGTGTGGATCTCTGAATCTTTCTTCATACGCGTCCGTTACGCTGACGGGGTGACTGAGAACAACAGCGGTCAGAATGATGGGGAAGAAACGGATTCGCCGGCCTCGCTGAGCGGGGTGATTGATCGTCTGCTCGAAAAAACGGACGGTCAGGACAAGGTCTCGCTCGACTGCGTCTTCCAGGCGTTTTCAGGTCGGCTCTACGGCCCGCTCATGCTTCTTCCCTCGCTCGCGCTGCTGACCCCGCTCGGCGGCATCCCGCTCATGCCCATCGCGATCGCGATCGTGCTGGTGCTCGTCGCGGGCCAGCGCGTGCTGGGGCTGGAGGAGCCGTGGGTTCCCAGGCGGATGCGTGAGAAAGAGATCGATCGCGAGAAGATGGTCGGGGCGTTCAAAAAGATACGCCCGGTCGCCAAGTTTGTGGACACGCTCATCCGTCCCCGACTGGCCGTGCTGGTGCAAGGACCGATGGAGCGCGTCATCGCCCTGGCGATCGTGCTCGTGGGTCTCTCGGTCCCAGTCTTCGGGCTGGTCCCGCTCGCCGCGATGATCCCCGGAGCCGCGGCGGTGCTGCTGAGTCTGGCGGTCACCGCCCGGGACGGTGTGCTCGTGCTGCTCGCGGCCGCGGTGATCGGGGGCGGGGCGTACGCGATGAACGGTTGGATGTAGCGGGGTATACTGGCCGCCGTAAACGCCGCCGTAGCTCAATTGGCAGAGCGCGTGATTTGTAATCTCGAGGTTACCGGTTCGATTCCGGTCGGCGGCTTTTGAGCAGGTATGAACGGAGTTTTGCGCAACGGGCTGGAAGCAGCGTTCGGGGCTGGTGGTCTATCTGGGCGTATACGACTTGAAGTCCTCGCTCCGGTCCTTCGCTCGCCGGCGGGCGCGCCGGCGGAGCATCGCCCATGTGACGGTTCCGATGGTTAGCAGGAAGATCGCGGTCAGGATGACAGAACACCACGGGATGAGTATCCATGGAACCGGGCGGTATGTCGTTACGCTCTTCGAGGAACTCACGGAAGCCGGGTGGGTCGCGGTGGCGGGGCAGGTGCGTGATCCCGGCCAACAGGTTCGTCGCGAAGATGCTTGGTGTCGGGATCACGGGATGCTGTCCGGCGACTTGAAGGGGTCGGCTGAATCATCGCGAGCGACAGCGCGGACGAATTCAAAGCAGAAACACACCACGCCGACTACTGCCGCGATGAGCCCAACCTGAAAGAACCGGTTCGAGCCGACGTTGTAGCCGGGTTCGAGGATTCCGATGTGTGGGTGGTCAGGGTCGTACCAAACTCGAACGGTTCTCCCGACGGGATATCGATCGGAATCTTCAATGTAGAAGCGTGTGCCAGGGTAGAAGTCCGAATCAAGTTTGATACGGTTCGTTGAGTAACGCACACCGTCGACCGTGTAGGTGCACATGAGATCAAAGCGGATTCGTGCCGGGCGCTCCCACATATCGTTCGGCTGCTCGATCCTGCCAGTCGTCGTCGGCCAGAACAGTGTGCTTACATCCCGATAGTTCCATGCCACGGTGCCGAGCATGAGGGCTAGCCCGCTGAGAACCGCAAGCCCACCGACGACCACGCGGGGTCTCATTCTGGCTTCGGAGGGGTTCTTGTTGAGATGGCGTGAGAGGATCTTCTCCCCGCCCAGTTTGCCCGCCGAAATGACGAGCAGGATGAGCCCCAACCGCTTCAGGAATCGGCGGATCATGGTTGCGACCGACGGTCTGGGGTTGGGTTGTGAGGCGGGCTCTGAATTTGATCTGTTGCAGAAGTGGCTATTGCGTCTATGCAGGACCTGCCCCCATCACAGCACGGCTCGATATTGATCCCGCACCGCTCGCACTGGCCGTGGCCATGGACATAAACGACTCGGTCGTGCCGGCAGTAGGGGCAGGTCATGGGCGATCCTCCTCATGAATCAGGATAGCGGCTGAAGGACTCAAAGCCCCATCCTCTTGCCCATTCAGCCCCCTTTCCGTATCCTTTGCGGTCCCGCGGCGGCGTACCCAAGTGGCCAACGGGGTCTGACTGTAAATCAGATGGCAATGCCTTCACAGGTTCGAATCCTGTCGCCGCCACTCCAGAGACGCCGGTCCACCTCGGGCCGGCGTTTTCTATGTCGTAATAGAGAATCAGGTCCGGGGCCCCGGCCGTCTCGTCTGGCCAAGGTCGGTCTGCTACCCTCCGGGCATGCGAAACGAACGGATTCGAAAGCCGCACCGAGGGTTCACGCTGATCGAACTGCTCGTCGTGGTGGCGGTGATCGCCCTGTTGATCGGCATTTTGCTCCCGGCGCTGGGGGCCGCGAGGCGACAGGCCATCGCCGTCGGCTGCGCGTCCAACCTGAAGCAGCTCGGGCTCGGCATCGGCCTGTACTACAACGATCACCCCCGAACGCTGCCCCAGATCCGGGTCAACGGTGCCGGGGGCATCGTCGGACCCGGCGATCAGGATCAGGGGGAGAACATCGGGGCTCTTTTCGGCGGCAAGAAGGGGCTCCTGCCCTTCCTCGGGATCGACGAGATCGGGGCTGAGCGCCGGCCCCTGAATCAGTATGTCTACGATGGGGAACTGCCACCAGACGAGAGCACGGAAGCGGATTCCTTTGAGCTTGAGATCTTCCGTTCGCCAGCGGATCAGGGAACCCAGGATCCGTTCACGGTGGGGCTGGGGTTCCCGACCGACAGCATGTACGAGTTGCTGGGTTCTTCGTACACGCTCAACGACCACGCGCTGGACGACACGCCGTTCAAAGAAATGTATCCAACGCTGATCCCCAGAGAGGGGGGGCGTATGCCCCGGGTGCGGAACCCCTCGAAGGTGTGGGTGCTGGGAGCGCATCCTATTTATAACTTCGACGATGGCACCGAACGGGGCCAGCGCTGGTACCGCTCGAACGCGGTGCAGGCGGGTCTATTGTTCTTCGACGGGCACGCCGAGGCCGCCGTGGAAGTTGAAGAAGGCGTGGTCCAGGAGACCGCGCGGTACACTTTCCTGCCCTCACCGAATTGGTTGGAGCAATTCGGGCTGCCCCCTCTGGGGCCTTGAGGGTGGAGGAGAGGAGCATTTGGACAGCTCGCGATTGAGCATCGGGGAGTACCTGGATCGTACGGCGGCCAAACAGCCCACTCCCGGTGGCGGGGGTGTGGCCGGAGTGGTCGGTGCGCTCGCCGCGGCGTTGGGTGAAATGGTTCTCGCGTACACCCACGGCAGCAAAGATGCGATGTCGCACGCGGAGCCGCTGCACGAATGCACGCGCAGCGTGCACGCCATGCGTCAGCGGTTGGTCGAGCTGGCCGACGCGGACGCCGCGGCGTACGGGGAACTGAACCGAGTCATGAAAATGGACAAGGACTCCCCAGATCGCAAGATCGAACTCGCTCGTGCCGCCTTGAGCGCCGCGCAGGTGCCTCTGGATGTGATACGGGTCGTCAGCGAACTGGTCGCATGCTTCGAAGCCATGTCCGGTTTCGCCAACAAGTGGCTGAGAAGCGATCTGGCGATGGCGGCGATCCTCGCCGAAGCGGCGGCCAGGGCCAGCCGGTGGAACATCCAAGTGAACACCCAGTTCATGGACGGCATGGACTACGGGCTGCTCTCCGATGCCGACGGTCTGCTCGACCGGATCGAGTCCGCAGCCCGACGCACGGTCGAGGCGTGCCGCTGAAAGTCTCGCGGTTCGGCGTGCCGATAGATCGTGGCATGGCCGACTCGAAACTCAATCCCGGCGCAGGAACCGCAAAGGGTAGACCGTGGCTCGGGATCCTCTTTCGCTGCTGCAACCAGTACGGACGCATTTATAAGAATGCGGCAGGCACGATGTACATCGGGCGCTGCCCCCGCTGCGGTTGCGAGGTGAGCGCGAAAGTTGGCGAGGGCGGCACGAACCAGAGGTTTTTCGAGACGAGGTAACACCGCTGTGGGGTTGGCACGCTTCGAGGCACCGTGCCATCGAGGGGAGAATCCCGTACGGAAGCATCGGCTGGCATTGGCTCGTGGATGTCCCCGGCTCATCTTTGCTCCCGCTCTGCCGGTACACTGGTGACATGTCAAGGATGGCCAGCACAGACTATGAAATCGGGCGTCCGGGAAACCGCTGCGCGGTGAGCGGACGGGAACTGGGAGTCGGGGAACCCTTTGTCGGGGCCTTGTTGGACATACCCGAGGCCGATGAACTGGCCAGAGTGGACATCTGCCCCGAGGCGTGGGAGGCCAGCCGCGGTCCCCAGACGCACACGCTCGAGATTTTGCAGACGCGAGAGGGCGAAGATAGCCGGGTGCGTCGGCGTGTCTTCGCGTACTGGCACGGCATCATCCCTGAATCCAACAAGAAAGCGGATCCGCTGATCGGTGCCGATTCGCTCATGGGCATCTTCGATTCGCTGGAGGGCACGGATGAGCCCAGGCGCCTGGCGTTCCGCTATGTGCTCGCGCTCCTGCTGGTCCGCAAGCGGCTCCTCGTGCTCGAAGGGCAGCGGCCGGCCGAAGGCGATCAGCCCGCGCGCCTGCTGGTCCGGCGCAAGGCCGATGGTCCCGAGGGCGAGCTCGTGGAGGTCGTCGATCCCGAACTGGATGAGCAGTCGGTCCTCGAAGTGACCGAGCAGCTCCAGTCGGTGCTGAACACGGAGTCGGAATGATTCATGCCGCCACGAACTGGGGCGTTCTTTGGCTCGCGCTGATCGCGTTGGCGGTTCTTGGCGGCTGTGCGGACAAGACCGAGCCGATCATCGGTATCGAGTCTCCCGACCAGAGCGAGTTCCTCGACGCGGCGGAGCCCGTTCGGCGGTCGCACAACGAGAGGGTCGAGCAGCTCGGTGTGCTGTGGTCGCGCGGGATCGTGGCGTTCCGCTATCGCGATGCCGACGGCAACCGGCGCGATGATCAGGGCAACGCCAACATCCAGATGATCCTGCCCGATCGGTTCGCCATGCGGATCCACAAGGTCGGGGAGACCCTGCTTTGGATCGGTTCGGACGAGGATCGCTATTGGCTCATCGATCTGCTCAGCGAGCCGAGTAGTGCCTATGTCGGGCGGCACGAGGGCTTCACCCGCAGCAAGGGGGAGCGGGTGGGCCTGCCGGTTCCGCCGAGAGAGTTGCCCCGGCTGATGGGGCTCGAGCAGTTGCCGCCGTTCGAGGCGGGTGGCTCGCGTCTGCGCGGTGTGTCGGATCGTTCGGTCATCATCGAGGTGCCCAGCCGGTGGGGCTGGTGGGTGTACGCACTGGACGGCGAGGGGCGGGCCGAGGCCATCCAGCTGCGCAGCATGGACGATGAAGTGCTTCTGGAGGCCACGCTGGAGCAGTACATGCCCGTCGAGCTTCGAGGGGTCGGCGGGGCGAGACCCCAGACCGCCGGACGCACCCGTCTGACCGCGCCGGGGACCGAGTGGCGCATCACCGTCGAACTCGATGCCCCGAGCAACCGCACGCCGAACGATGAGGCGTTCGATTTCGAGGAACTGGTCGATATCCTCGCACCTTCGCGGGTCATCGATCTCGACGATCCGTCTTCCGGTGATAACCGGTGAGCGGCTTCAACCGTCTCATGCGAGGCGTGGGTCTCGCCATGCTCATCGTTCTCGCGCCGATCGTCATCGCTGCCCAGACCGAAGCGTCGAGCGATTCCGGCGCTCTATGGCGGAGCTCGGGCGGCTCTCTCGGTGTGTGGGTGGCTCGCCAGCAGGACAATTCGTTCCGGCTGCTGCTCGGCGAAATCATCGAGGAGAAGCCCAGTCTGAGACCCGCGCTGACCCTTGGGGAACTTCCCCGATTCATGATCGGGGCGGCGGATGGGCCGCTGCTGATCTTTGAAGCCCGTGGCGAGGGCCCCCAGCGGATGTACCCCATCCGGCAAGGTGATTTCGAGGACCGGGCGGGGGTCGCGATCACCGGGTCGCTCATCGCGATGCCGCCGCTGGTGACGATGGATCGGCTGGTCTGCGGTGTCAGCGGGGGGGGAAGGATCTATCTCCTGGCGGCATCTTCGGAATCAGATCGCGGGGCGGTGCTCTATACCCACGAGAATCGGCAGTGGCTGTCCGTGCGGCTGCCGGTGGAGCTCGCCGATGCTTCCCTGACTCCGGAGAGTCTCCGGCTGCTCGAAGTCGGCGGCCGGCTCGGTGTGCTCCTCGACGGTCCGACCGAGGACCTCTCCGTGCTGTGGACACTGGCGGAGATCGATTTCTCCGTAGATCCGGCGATGGAGGGGTACCCCTCGCGATGGGAGAGCATCGAGATCCCGCTCGACCTGCGAAACCGGGCGGCGATCGCGACGGCTGTGGGCGATGAGGCGGTCGTCATCGCCGAAACCGACGGGGGCGTCGAGTGCGTCCTGCTCCGGCGGCAGGGAGCGATCCGCATCGCGATGCTGGAAGAACGGAGCATGCCCGTTGCCGTCGCCGCGACGAGCGATCGGCTTTGGCTGCTGAGCGACGCGAGCGAGGGCGAGATCGAGGCGCTGGTGATCGATCGGGATGGCACTGTCGTGGCCGAGGGCACACTAGGCGAAGCCCCGCGAAGAGCCGGCGAAGACGGGGTGCTGTTCATGCTTCTGGTGGCATGGTCCGTTGTGATCAGCGGCCTGATCCTCATGATGCAGCAGGGCAGGCGGATCCGGATCGTGATCCCGCCCGAGGGGTACGCACTGGCCGAACCCTCACGCCGCCTGTTCGCGGGGCTCATCGACTTGCTGCCCGGCATGGCGGTGGTGTCCCTGCTCTGGGGCAAGCCGCTGGCCTGGTGGCTCAGTCCGCTTCACGAGATCGTGGCGGCGGACGGCTCCATGCCCGTGTTTGCCCTGGCATGGATCACTTTCGGATACATGTCCCTTGCCGACGGACTGACCGGGCGGACCATCGGGCGCGCCCTGACGGGCTGCCGGGTGGTGAGCGAAGACGGACAGGCCCCCGGGATCCGCCGGGCCGCCGCCCGGAGTTTCCTGAAGGTGTTCTGCCCGCCGCTGGTCGTGGTCATGCTGCTGATGCCGTACGCACCCTCCCCGTGGTCGTTCGGGACCGTCGTGGTGCGCAAGGTGACGAAGGGTCGCGAGGAAGAGTGAGAATGTTCGTCCAGAAACCCCTCATTGCAGGGGGCTTTGGCGGGCATCCTGTTCACCGAAACCGCCTGAACTGCCGATAAGCAGGACGGACCGTGCGGCTGTCGCGCGGTGCTGTGCCGCGCCCGGTTCGGAGCAGACCATTGGCCGATGAATCGACCAAACCCAATACGGAAGGATCCGCAGAGGGCGAGGACGCCACCAGCGAATCCCCGAAGCTGTCGCTGAAGCAGCGGGTGCTGGGACTTCGCGCCAAGGTCAAGGAAGGGGCCCAACCCCTCCGAGGAGGGCGGGATCTCTGGCAGATCCCCACCTTGATGCTCGGCTTTGCTCTGCTCGCCGTCGGCCTGACGGCGTGGGTCCGTTCGGCACCGGAAGCGGATTACAAGGCATCCCTCGACGATGTCGAGCGACTGGTCGAGGAGCAGCGATACGACGAAGCGATCGAACTGCTGAACGACCCGCTCGGACGGTACATATACGCTCCCGAGTCCACCCCTGACATGGTGATGAGGTATTACCTGCTCAGCGGCGACGCGATCAGTTCGGCCCAGCGTTTGAAGGGGCTGAACGATCAACGGAATCACGAGAGCGTGGTTCGCTATTACACCGAGGCCCGGGACACCTTCCTCGCCGAACTGTCAGCGCAGCGTCTGTTCAACCTGGCCGAATCCCAGCTCGCGCTGAATCGAGTCGAGCAGGCGATGGCCACAGTGCGCACTATCCCCGATGAATCCGTCAATATGCGTCATCGCATGATGAAGCGGCTCATCGATCGGGCGTTGAACCCCAACGACGATGTGCTCAGCGCGGATCAGGGTTTGGCCTTCATGATCGAGTTGCGACAGGATCCGCTGCTGAGCACCGACGATCGGCTGTGGGTGGTGGCGAGGCAGACCCGTATGCGTCTGGCGAGCGGGCATATCGAGGAGGCGATCCAGCGGCTCCTGCCGGAGCTGCAGGCGATGGATTCGAGGCGATCTCCGGAAGCGGGGCACCTGTTCCTGCTCCTCGGGCGAGCGTATTACGAGTTGGGGCTGATGGATGCCGCGGAAGAACACCTGAGGCGAGCCGCCGAACTGCTGCCGGCGGCGGATCCGCTCTTCGGTGAAGCGGGCGTCGCGCTCGGTCGTATCGCTCAGGTCAACGGGGAGACGGAGGTCGCTCGGGATCAGTTCGCCGGAGCGGCGGAGCGGTTCCCGCAGCCGAGCGTGGCGGCGGAGGCCTACCTCGGGCTCGCGGAGATAGAGGCGGTGCAGTCGCGCCTCGAGGAAGCGCTCGCGGCGTACGACCGGGCGATCGAGCTGGTGCTGCGCGATCCCGTGCAGTCCACGGTCAACGCGGAGCAGATCGAAGAGTCCATCGAGCAGCATTTCTCCCGCCTCGACACGGAGGGCGATTACGCCAACGCCCTGCGGTTCGCGATGCGGATCGAGCGGCTGCACGGGACGAAGGTTCGGCCCAGTGCCGTGGCAAGAATCGCCTATGCGCACCTGAAACTCGCCGACAGTCTTCTCGACGGCGTCGAGGTCACGGTCGATGGGCTGCCGGATTTCAGCACGGTGGACCCGGTGACCGTCGAGCAGGCGCGATCGAACTATTACCGAGCGGCGATGGAGTTCCGCCGGCATGCCCGGATGATGACGCTGATCGATCCCGAGGCGTCGGCGATCTCTCTTTGGGAGGCCGCGTCGGCTTTTGACCTGGCCGGGGATCAGGACCGCGCCCAGGGCGCGTTCGCCGAATATGTCCAGACGCGCAGCAGCAGCGACCCGATGTGGGTGGAGGCCAAGTACCGCCTGGCGCGCACGAATCAGGCCAAAGGCGATTACAACGCGGCGATCGGCCTGTATGAGGACATCCTCGCCAACCACGCGACCTCGGATCTGGCCTATTCCAGTTATGTGCCGCTGGCCCAATGCTACATGCTCCGTGGCGGCGATCGGGCGGCCGCGCGGGCCGAGGAGAAGCTGCGGGCGGTTGTGGACGGGCAGTTGCTGGCCCCCGATGCTCCGGAATATCGCGAGGCGCTCGTGGAGCTCGGTCTGCTCTATCGCAGGGCGGGTCGGTACGAGGAGGCGATCGAGCGTCTGACGGCGGCGAAGGAACTCGAGCCCCGTCTCGGGACGGACCTGCGGGTGCTGCTTGCGCTGGCGGACGCGAGCAGACTGTCGGCCGCAAAGATCTCCGATTCGCTGCAGGTTCGTATGCCTCAGTCTGAAATGGACCGGTTGAGATCGCTGGAGAAGGATCGGCTGACCGAGGCGCTCGAACTGTACGACCTCGTTCACGGACTGATCGATGCGCAGGACCCGGCCCGTCGCACGGAGTTGGACTCGGTTCGGCTGCGCAACGCGATGCTGTATCGGGGGGATTGCGCGTTCGATCTTGCCCGGCATCACGCCAACGATGAGTTCCTTTCGGAGCGGTACTACACCGAAGCGATCCGCCACTACGCCGCGGCTGCCCAGCGTTACCCCGAGGATCCGTCTTCGCTGGTGGCGATGGTTCAGATCGTGAACTGCCACGCGGCTCTGGGGCGCTGGCAGGAGGCCCGAACGGCGCATGAGCGGGCCAAGTCCCGGCTGAGCGAGTTGCCGGAAACGGCGTTCGATCGCGGGGAGGTGCCGATGTCTCGTTCGCACTGGGAGAACTGGCTGAACACCAGCATCCGGCTCGACCAGCTGAGTTCGGCAGAATCGGCCCGATAATTCTGGACGAATCAGGCAGTTCTTGCCGAACTGGAAGCAGCGGGCGGAGGATCTGCCCGTTTCTGAAGGATCGGTGTCCGCGGGATGAGCGGGCGAATACTGCGGTGAAAGGGTCAGGATGACCGGTCGGCCAACACAGGATATGGGTTTGGATCGTGCGCAGGCCCCCTCGCCGCACGAGCAGCCGAGTGTCTGGGCTCCGCGTCTGGCCAGGGTGCTCGATGAGCAGTGCCGGCTGTATGAGCAGCTCGACGAGCTTTCTCAGCACCAGTCGGCGTGCGTGGAGAGCGGCGAGACCGAACTGCTTCTCGATGTGCTGGCACAGCGGAAATGCCTTGTGGATCAGGTGACCGATGTGAACGGCTTGCTTGAGCCGTTCTTCTCGCGTTGGGAATCGCTCTCGGAAGCCCTCGACGATGATCAGCGACAGGTGCTGCGGACGAAGCTGACCCGTTTGGACGAGCTGATCGGTCAGATCTCGCAGCGCGATGAGGCGGACCGGATCAAGCTGGAAGAGCAGAAGGGCCAGATCGCGCAGGAGCTCGGCGGGGCGGTTCGCCAGAAGAACGCCGCGGCGGCGTACGGTCGCAGCGGTCCTTCGCAGGTTGGGGCTCGATTCCAGGACAGGCAGGGCTGAGCGATGTCCAGCGCTGCGCCCGGTACGATCGAAGCGGCCTCGCTGTCCCCCGCGGATCTCGCGGAGTTGGTCGGTGCGTTCAACGAGGTGACCGCGCGGCTGCAGTCCACGCACGAGCAGCTGCGCTCGGAAGTCGGACGGTTGCAGTCGGAGCTTCGCGATACCAAGAACCAGCTTCGGCGTGCGCGGGAACTCGCCGCGCTGGGGGAGATGGCGGCCGGGATAGCCCACGAGGTGAGGAACCCGCTGGTGTCGATCCGCCTGTTCGGCGAGGCCCTGGTCGAGGATCTGTCTGGCCTGCCCTCGGAGCGGGAGCTGGCGAGCAAGATCGTTCGTTCGGTCGATCGGCTGAACGCGGTGGTGGGGGATGTGCTGAACTTTGCTCGTGATCTGCGCGTGCAGCCCGAGTCGATCGCGGTCGACGCGTTCCTCAGCGACGCCCGAGAGGCCGCGGCGGGGCATGCGGCGTCGCTGGGTGTGGAACTCTCATTCATGGAGTGCGGCGATATCCGCTTCGCGGTGGACCGGGGGCTGATGCTCCAGGCGCTGTTGAATGTGCTGCGCAACGCCTGCGAAGCCGCGTCTGAGGGGCCGGGTGGCGAGGGGCGAGTCGGCGTTTGTGTCGAGCCGCGTCGCGGGCGGACTCCGGACGGGTCATCGCGAGAAGAGCTTGCGATCGTGGTGTCCGACAACGGACCGGGATTCCCCGCCGAGGTGCGAGACCGGGTGTTCAACCCGTTTTTCACGACTCGTGAGACGGGGACCGGGCTGGGGCTGGCGATCGTGCATCGGATCTTGGATGCCCACGGCGGCAGCGTCGCCCTGGGCGATCGGGATGGGGGAGGGGCGGTGGTTGAACTTCGCGTGCCGCTGGTCGCTTCGGGCGATGGTGCGGCCGATGAGCGTGTGCTCGACGGTGATGCTCGGACCTTGATGATGTCTTCGGAGGCCTGACTGGCAATGGCAACAGTACTTGTGGTTGATGACAAAGAGTCTTTGCGCGACAGCGTCGGCTTCACCCTCCAGCGGGCGGGATTCACGATCCTCTCGGCGCCCAACGGAGAGTCCGCGCTGGAAGTGGTCGCCAAGCGCCGGCCCGACGCGATGGTGACGGACCTGAAGATGCCGGGCATGTCCGGTGTCGAACTGATCGAGCGGGTCCGCGAGATCGATGACGATCTGCCCATGGTGCTGATGACGGCCTTCGGCACGGTGGATACGGCGGTCCGCGCGATCAAGAGCGGCGCGTTCGACTACATCACCAAACCCTTCGAGGGCGACGAACTGGTGATCGCCGTGAAGCGAGCGATCGAGCATCGGGAGTTGAAGCGCGAGAACCAGGTGCTCAAAGCCTCGACCGCGTCTCAGGCGCCGGTTCGTGGGGCCGATGCGTCGGGCTTGCATGGGATCGGGCGGGTCATCGGCGATTCTCAGGTCATGCGCGAACTCAAGGCGAACCTCACCGCGGTCGCTGAGAGCCACGGGACCGTGCTGATTTCGGGTGAGTCCGGCACTGGCAAGGAAGTCGTCGCGCGGGCGATCCACGAGATGAGCCCCCGTCGCGAGGGGCCGTTCCTGGCCGTGAACTGTGCGGCAATGAGCGAGTCGCTTCTGGAATCCGAGCTTTTTGGACATGAGCGAGGCGCGTTTACGGGCGCGGAATCGCTGCGCAAGGGCCGCTTCGAGCTGGCGCACGGCGGCACGCTGCTGCTGGACGAGATCAGCGAGATCAAGCCGCAGATCCAGGCCAAATTGCTTCGTGTGCTGCAGGAGCAGGCGTTCGAGCGGGTCGGCTCGTCGACCACGATCGGCGTGGATGTGCGTGTGATCGCGACGACCAACCGTCACCTCGGCGATGAGGTCGCCAGCGGGGGATTCCGTCAGGACCTGTTTTACCGGCTCAATGTGCTCCCTGTCCCGTTGCCGTCGCTCAACGAGCGTCGGGACGACATCCGCCAGCTCGCCCCGCACTTCGTGCGCATGACCTGCGCCCGCGAGGGTCGCCCGGAGAAGCGGATCAGCGAGGAGGCGATGGACCTGCTCTTGGCGTATCCGTGGCCGGGCAATGTTCGAGAGCTTCAGAACCTGTGCGAGCGAGCGGTTGTGCTCTCGCCCGGCGAGGAAATCACACCCGAACTGATCCGTTTGTGGCTGACCGGACCGAACGCGCCGGGGCGCGCGATGCGTGCCCGGCCGAAGCCGGTGGAAGGCGCTGAGGCCAACGGAACGGGGCACGGCAGCGAGCACCCCCGAACGAATGGCACCGCGGTTGCTTCGATGATCGAGCCCCGACCGCTTGCGGATATCGAACGGGAGGTGATCGTCGAGACGCTGCGCCGGTTCGGCGGGCATCGCCAGAAAACCGCCAGGGCGCTGGGCATCGGTGTGCGGACGCTCGGGCTGAAACTCAAGAAGTGGAAGGAGCAGGAGCTCGTCTCCGCTTCGCTCTGATCCGGGAGGTGGTCGATGTTCATCGACGGACTGGTCAACGGTGACAGCTTGCCCGTGCTGGAGGCCTCAGCGCAGTTCGCGGCTCGGCGCCAGAGCGTGCTGGTGCACAACATCGCCAACTTCTCGACCCCGAATTTTCAGCAGACCACCCTGTCGGTGGAAAACTTCCAGGCGACGCTGGCCGACGCGGTGGCCGAGCGTCGCCGCCGTCCGGGGGCCGGTGGTGGGGACCTGAACCTGTCCGGCAACGGCGAAGTTCGCACGGTTCGCGATGCCTCGGGTCAGACGCGGCTGGAAGTCAAGCCCACAACTCCGAGCGGGAACATCCTGTTCCACGATCGCAACGATCGCGATCTGGAGCGGAGCATGGCCGATCTCGCCGAAACGGTGGCCTCGTTCCGCGTCGCCACCGATCTGTTTCGAACCCGCATCCAGTTGCTGCAGAGCGCTATCACCGAGCGGGCGTGATCGATAAGGAAGCAGAGGTAAAGCATGTACGGCAATCTCGAAGTCTCGGTCAGTGGGCTGGTCGCGCAGCGCACGCGACTGAACACGATCGCGGCGAACATCGCCAACCGCGATGCCATCCTCGATGCGGACGGCAATTACAACCCGTACCGTCGCCGGTTCACCATCTTCGAAGCGGGCAACCCGAACGCCACCTCTGATGATCGGCGCAGCCAGGGCGTGCATGTGTCCTCGATCGAGCTGGACCAGTCCGAACTGCTCAAGCGGTGGGAGCCGGGCAGCCCGTACGCCCAGCCGCCGGGCACGCCCGATGCGGGCTATGTGTACTACCCGAACATCGATACGGCGACCGAGATGGTCGATGGGCTGGATGCCCAGCGGGCGTACGAGGCCAATATCGCCGCGGCGGAAGCGACCAAGGCGATAGTGGCACAGGCGTTGCGGCTGCTCTCCTGAACGGCTGAATCGGCGTTCGATCGCGCATGAATTGCGCGAGAATCGCGTGAACGGAGCGGAATCATGACGGATCCACTTGGGCTTATCGGTTCGCAAACGGCGCAGGGCGCCGGGGGGATCTCGCCGCTCCGCTCGAATCAGACGCGCGTGAACGAGAACGGCGCGGCGTTCAAGGATCTGCTCATGCAGAACCTCCAGAAGGTCAACAGTCTCCAGAACGACGCGACCCGGGCCATCGAGGACCTTTCAACCGGTAAACGCGATGATCTGGAAACCGTGCTGATGGCCACCCAGAAGGCCGACACCGCCTTCCGGATGCTGCAGCAGGTGCGCAACAAACTGATGGATGCGTATTCGGAGCTGCAGCAGATCCGGGTCTGATCGGTCTGGAGAGGGATGGCGCAGTTTCTGCGCTGATCGGCGATCTTTGCTTGAGGTTCAAGCGGATCGTGCGCTTCGTCCGAAAACCAAGTGCGGCACGCGACGGATTGTGCGTGCGTTATGCCCGTCCGGAGGACGGCGGTTTGAAGGCACGGAGGCCGAAGGATGGAACAGTTCCAGCGCGCGCAGGCGACGATCCAGAAGTACCTGGGGATGCTCACGGTCAGCCAGAAGATGCTGATCGCCTCGCTTGTGGTCGTGATGCTGATGACGCTGTTCGTCGTCCATCAGTACGCATCCGAAACCGAGTACCGCGAGCTTGCTCCGGGCGCGACCGCTGCGGAAATCCAGACGATCTCTGCGCACCTTCAGTCCACGGGGCAGGAGTTTCGTGAGATCGACGGAAAGCTCATGGTTCCGGCCGCATCGCAGCGGCGCGTCTTCGCTTCGCTGGTGGAAACCGGCAAAGCCCCTGCTGACAACCGCATCTACTTCGATAACCTGATTGAGAAGCAGAGCTGGACGCAGAATTACCAACAGAACGAGCAGCTCGCGGTGATCGCGCGCCAGAACGAACTGGCCCGATCCATCGTCGCCATGAACGGGGTGAACAAGGCCCAGGTGTTCCTGGATGTGCCGAAGCGGCGGGGAATCGGTGTGGTCGATCGCACCCCGACGGCGTCGGTGGTGGTGGTGCCGCAGCACAAGCTGAGCCAGGACGCCGTGGACTCGATCGCGCACCTGATCGCCAGTTCCACGGCGGGGTTGTCGGTCGAGAATGTGCGCGTCATCGATGGGACGACGAACCGGCAGATGCGGGCGTCCACGGAGGCCCAGTTCAGTGTGGCCAGTTACGCGGAAGCGGCGGCGGCCTTCGAGCGGCAGGCACGCGACAAGATCACCGATCTGCTCTCGTACATCCCCGGGGCGATCGTGAGCGTGAACGCCCAGGTCACCATGGAGCACAGCCAGGTGACCGATCGGCAGTTCCACCCCGAGGGCGAGGGCTCGACATCCCTGATGGTCAGCAGCACCAGCCAGAGCACCGAGCAGGTCAACAACAGGGGTAACGGATCTCCTGGCACACGATCGAACACCGCGGTGGAAATCGAGTCCGGTGGGGGGTCCGGTGATCGGGTGAGCAAGGGCGAAGAGCAGGTGCAGTTCAACACGGGGCTCGGCGGCACGGAAACCCAACGGGTGATCCCCGGTGGACGGCTGCAGAAGATGAACGCGGTGGTGAACATCCCGCGCGATTACTTCGTGTCGATCTGGCAATCCCGGCAGCCCGCTGCGGACGATGGAGCCGACCCAACTCCTCCCACGGACGAGGAATTGGCGGCGGTGCGGGATGAAGAGCTTGCGCGGATCCGTGCGGAGGTGGCCCGGCTGATCGACTTCTCCGAGATGGTCGATGATCGTCAGATCGATATGACCACTCTGATGGAGGAAAGCGTGGTGATTTCCATGATCCCCGTCATCCCGGATTTCATGGGCATGAGCGGCAATTCCGGCGCGATGACCGGCGGTGTGCTCGGCATCGGCGGTCCGATCGCGGTCTCCGAACTCGTCAAGACCGTGGGCATCGGCGCGCTGGCCGTCGCTTCGCTCGGGTTCGTGGTGATCACGGCGTTCAAGGCCAACCGGCGCGAAGAACTGCCGAGCGCTGAGGAGCTGGTCGGGATTCCTCCCGCGCTTCAGAACACGGACAGCATCGTGGGCGAGGCGATGGAGGCCGACAGCGCGCTCGCGGGCATTGAGCTGAGCGAGGACGAACTGAAGATGCGCAAGATGCGCGATCAGATCTCCGAACTCGTATCGGACAACCCGTCGCAGGCGGCGAAGGTGATCAACCGCTGGGCGACCGAACCCGCCTGATGGAACCTAGCCCCAGCGGGGCCGATGAAAGGGCCGTGTGCCGATGGCGCGCAAACCGGGCGACAGACTGCCGAACAACGCGGAGCTTCTCGAGGGGGTGACCAAGGCGGCGATCCTGCTGCTGTCGCTGGACGCCGAGACCGCCAGCAAGGTTCTGCGCGAGATGTCCCCGGAGGCCGTGGAGGATGTGACGCGCGAGCTGGCCGGGCTGGGCCGCGTTCCCGAGCCGCTTGTGGATCAGGTGGTCGAAGAGTTCTACAACGCTTCGCTTGCGCAGCGGTTCCAGAACGAGGGTGGGCTTGATTACGCCAAGGTGCTGCTGAAGCAGTCGCTCGATCCGAAGATGGCGGATCGGATTCTCGGGCAGATCCAGACGCAGGTGCAGCGCACGCCGTTCTCGTTTCTGCAGAAGGCCGAGGCGGAGAACCTGCTGACCTTCATCCAGGACGAGCACCCGCAGACGATCGCGCTGATCATCTGTCACCTGCCGCACCACAAGGCGGCGGAGATTCTGGTCGGGCTGCCGATGCAGAAGCAGATCGAGGTCATCAAGCGCATCGCGAACATGGAGCAGACGAACCCTGAGGTCATCCGCGAGGTCGAGAAGGGTTTGGAGTCCCGACTCGCGAGCATGCTGACGCAGTCGATGGAAAAGGCCGGCGGCATCCCGACGGTGTCGGAGATCCTGAACCTGGCGGACCGTTCGACGGAGAAGGCGATCCTGGAGGGGCTCGAAGCGGACGACCCGGACCTGGTCGAAGAGATCCGACGCCTCATGTTCGTGTTCGAGGATGTGCTGCTGGTGGACGGCAAGGGCATCCAGGCCGTGCTGCGCGAGGTGGACAACGACGAGCTGGCGCTCGCGCTCAAGACGGCGTCCGAGGAACTGCAGGAGAAGATTTTCAGCAACATGTCCGAGCGTGCCGCGACGCTCATCAGGGAGGACATGGAGTACATGGGCCCGGTTCGCGTGAGCGATGTCGAGACGGCTCAGCAGCGGATCGTGGACATCGTCCGGCGCCTCGAAGAGGCCGGGGAGATCATCATCAGCGGGCGCGGCGGCGGCGAGGAGCTGATCGTTTGACCGGCGGGGTGTCGACATGGCGTTGATCAAGCACGCGAAGTCCACGCAGGCCTCTCGCGACGCCATCGTGCTGAACCTCGGTGATCTGCGCATGGAGGCGGAGCGGATGCGGGACGCCGCGTTCGCCGAGCGCGATCGCATCATCGCGGAGGCGAAGGCCGAGCGCGACCGGATCATGGCCGGGGCCTCCGAGGCGGGATACGACGCTGGGTACGCCGAGGGGCTGGCTCAGGGGCGTGCCAAGGGCGAGGAGGAGGGGGCCGAGCGAGCGTACTCGGAGTGCGCGGAGCGGGTAAAGGATTTCGAGGCGTCGCTCGAGCGATCCCTCAGCGCGGTCGAAGCGCAGCGCGAGACCGTGCTGCGCGAGGCCAAATCGGACCTGCTGCTGTTCGCCTGCGCGTTTGCGGAGCGCGTGACGAAGAAGACGGTGGAGCTGGACCCCGATGTGGTTGACGCCCAGCTTGAGGCGACGCTCAAGCTGGTTCTGGGTGCGACGCGCCTGAGCATCGTGATTCATCCCGACGATCGGGGGGTTTGCGAGCGGGTGACGCCGGTGCTCGCGCGTCGGCGCGTTTCGGAGTCGCCGGTGCAGTTCATCGAAGATGCCTCGGTCGGGCGGGGATCGGTGGTCGTTCGAACCGACAAGGGTGCGATCGACGCGACGGTGGACTCGCAGATCGCACGGATGGTCTGTTCACTCCTGGGAAGCGACCGGCTGAGCGATCGATTCGGTGGACCAAACGAGGCGGATTCCGAGACGGATACAGCGGCGCTCGAAGAGGACCGGGATGGGAGCGACTCATGAGTCTGCTCGCGACGAGCATCCAGCGCGTCCGGCGCATGGACCCCATCGGCGTCGAAGGGCGTGTCGGCGCGGTGCAGGGGCTGACCGTGCTTGTGGACGACTTCCCGGTCGTGGTGGGCGCGCTCGTGGCGGTGTGCGCTGCGGGGGGCGACCGCTTCGGCGAAGTGATCGGCTTCGACGGAAAACGGGCTATCGTGATGATGCTCGGGCAGACCAACGGTGTTCGCCCCGGCGATCGCGTGGAATCGATCGAAACACAGCCGACGGTGGATGTCGGCGAGGACATGCTCGGGCGCGTCGTGAACGGCCTCTGCCAGCCGATCGACGGGGGGCCGTCGCTCAGCGACCTGCACCCGCAGCCGCTCTACCCCGATCCGATCGGTGCGATGCAGCGATCGCGCGTCAGCGAGCCGCTGCCGACCGGTGTGCGGGCCATCGACCTGATGACCACGCTCGGACGCGGTCAGCGGCTGGGCATCTTCGCTGGGCCGGGTGTCGGAAAGTCAACGCTGCTGGGCATGATCGCGCGTGGGACGATCACCGGCGAGCACGGCGCGGATGTGAATGTGATCGGCCTGATCGGCGAGCGCGGCAGAGAGGTGCGGGACTTCATCGAGCAATCCCTTGGCGAGGCGGGCATGAGCCGCACGGTCGTTGTGGTCTCGACTTCCGATGAATCGCCGCTCATGCGAGTTCGTGCCGCGAACGCGGCGTGCTCGGTCGCCGAATATTTCCGTGACTGCGGGCGCGATGTCATGCTCATGATCGATTCCGTGACGCGCCTCGCCCACGCGCAGCGCCAGATCGGTCTGGCCGTCGGCGAACCGCCGGCGACACGGGGCTATACGCCGAGCGTATTCGCAGCGCTCCCCGTCCTGCTGGAGCGGGCGGGGGCGGTACGCGGCGAGGACGGCAAGCACCATGGCAGCATCACGGGCCTCTATACCACGCTCGTCGAAGGCGACGACATGACCGAACCGGTCGCCGACGCGGTCCGGGGCATCCTCGATGGGCATGTGATTCTCTCCCGTTCTCTCGCGCAGAGGGGGCATTTCCCGGCGATCGATGTGCTCGATTCGGTCAGCCGCGTCGCGAACGAGATCTGCTCGCCGGAACACTCATCAGCGCGCCAACGGATCGCGAGCGCGCTCGCGGCGTATCGCGATGTCGAGGAACTCCTCCAGATCGGTGCGTACACGCCCGGCTCGAACCCTGTCACGGATGCGGCGGTCGCGCTGAAATCGAAATTCGATGAGATGCTCACACAGCCCACGGGGCTGCTGTCCGAGTTCGGTGATTCGGTCACCTCTCTTTGCCGTCTCGCGAAGGAGATGGACACACTGATCGAAGCGACAAAGTCGCGCCCTGTCGGAGGCCAGCGACCTCAACCCTCAAGGAAGGCGGGCTGATCTATGGCCAGATTCCGCTTCCAACTCGATCCGCTTCTCGAACTGCGCCGGCGGGCCGAGCGCGAGCAGCAGGTGGTCGTGGCGGCCATCGAGAGCGAGTGCCGGGCGATCGAGGAGCGGATCCGTTCGTGTCAGGATGGCATCGAACAGTCTCGCATCGATCTTCGGGGCCGGCTCGGAGTCGACGGTCATGCCCAGGTGAACGCAAGAGAGGCCGCGTGGCAGACGCACTCGATGCACCGTATGCGTGCGGAGGCCGACGGGCTGGTCATCAAGCTCGCGGGCGTCATGCAGCGGCTCGCGAGGGAACGCGAGGTTCTTGTCGAGCTGGCGCGGGAGCGTCGGAGCATCGAGAAACTCCGCGAACGGCGGGAGCAGGCGTGGCGTTGCGAGTTGGCACGCAAGGAACGGGTGGAACTGGACGACCTCGCCTCGACCCGTGCGACGGCGTTCAATAGCGGAGGTTTGCGATGATCAAGTCGATATGGTTGGTGATCTCCACGATCGCGGTCGCAAATCTTCTTGCCCTGATGGGATTTGGTGGCTGGCTCGTGGCGTCCGATCGTCTCAATATGGACCGGGTCGAAGCGATCCGCGAGATGATCGCACCCACCGCCGCCGAGGAAGCGGCCCGGCTCAAGGCGGAGGAGGCCGAGCGGGAGGCGGAACTGGCTCGCCTGGAAGAGCAGGGCGAACTCGGGGCGATCCCCCTGAGCGCTGCGGATCGCCTGAACATCCTCCGGGAGGTCGATGAGGTATCGCGCCAGCGTTTTGAACGCATGGAGCGTGAGACGAGGGACCTGCAGCGTCAATTGCGGGACGAACTCGACGCGATCGCCAGTGAGCGCGAGGCGTTCGAAACCGTGCGCGATGCGTTCGAAGCCCGAAGGGCCGAGATCGCCGAGCTTGAGCAGTCCAAGCAGTTCAAGCGTGCGATGCAGCTCTACGAGTCTTCCAAGCCCGATGTCGCCGCGAACATGTTCGAGGAGCTGATCGCTCAGGGCAAAGAGCATTATGTGGTGAGTTATCTGAACGCCATGAAACCCATGGCGGCCCGGAAGGTCATCGAGGAGTTCGAGGGCAGGGATGCGGCTTTGGCAGCCCGTTTGCTCGAAGGCGTGCGAAACTACGGCCTCTCTGCACCGGAATAAGGGAGGCGCGAAAGTGAGCACGAATGGCCGCCTCGCCCGTCAATCTGGCCCAATCTTTCATGGCCCAAGGTCCTTCCCGCGTCTCCCAAGCGGCTCAGACACCTTCTGATCTGAACGCCGCGGCGGGTCGAGGCCCGGATTTTGCCTCGCACCTTGCGCCCGGTCGGCAGGAGATGCGCACCGCCGCGCACAAACCGCAGAACCAGCAGCGTGATTCTCAGACTCTTGGCACGAGCCCGGATGCCTCGAAGGAACAGGTCTCGGCCAGAGCATCAGCGGGCTCTGAAAACCAGACCGCCTCTGGCGCCGAGGAGATAGTGGTCGTGGACTCGGCCTCGACATCCGATCAAATCGCTGAAGAGAAGGATTCGGAATCAGTGACCCCTGCGCCTCCGCAGGCCGAGAAAACTGATTCGCAGGCCGAGATCACATCCGATGGGGATGAACTGGAAGCCCCCCAAGATCCGCAAACCAACGCGCAGCCGATCCCGCTCCAGAACAGACCTCAAGAGAGGCAGCCCACCAACCCGCAGACGAACCGGGGTCAGACATCGAGCATGGCGGAGCAATCGGTCGCTGCGGATCGTCCGAAGGACCAGAAGCAAACCGAAGATCTGCATCTCAAGCAGCAAGCCATGCGAGTGGGTGTTGAGTCCGCCGAGGCAAAATCCGAAGTCACTCAGGCCCAGGCCGCGGCGGTGAAACCGGCTCCCCGGTCGAACGGCGAGAGCGTCGCATCTGAACCCGCGACAGCACGATCCGGCGCGGACGCCGCGGAAACTTCCATTCAGGTCGCTTCAAGCGACGACACCGAACCGCGCTCGGACGGCCAGCGTGAGCAGGCGGACCAGCGTTCCGACGCGCGAATCGCATCGGCCGCGGATGAGCCGGCGATGCATTCTCAGCATTCAAAGAACGAGAAGCCGAGTTTCCTCAACGCTGGACGGGATGATCAGGTCGAGCGGCCCGACACTCAGGCACGGCCTGCCGAGCCCGCCACTTCGAAGACCCAGACCAACGGTGCAGAGACCTTCGGCAGCATCAAATCCGATGCGACCGCTCTCGGCGAACGCAGCGCCAGCCAGATCGGCACCGAGCGCTCATCACTTCAGGCCAGATCCGAGCCGCGGTCGTTGACCGCGCAGTCGGTCGCCCGAGGCGTGAGTGCGGTGCTCCGCCAAGGGGGCGGATCGCTCACGATGAAGCTGTCTCCGGCGTCGCTGGGTGAGGTGCGCATCGAAATGAACATGCAGGCGGGCAAGGTCAGCGTGCAGTTCGATGTCGGCAGTGTCGCGGCGTACGAAGCGATCAAAGGACAACTGGCCGAGCTGAAACTCTCGCTGGAGCAGCGGGGCATGACTGTCGAGCGCGTCGAGACGCACATCTCCCCCGCGCTGGCACGCTCGGCTCAGGCCGAAAGCGGATCGAACCAGCGTTCCGGTGATCCGCAGGTTCACGGCGATGGCCAGAACCGGCACGACGCTTCGGACGGGCAGAGCCGCGGCAGAGCCGGGAGCGAGCATCGAGGGGGCGAGCCGTTCGCGGGAGCGGATCCGGGAAATCTGCAACTCGATGCTTCGGGCAACTTTGAAACGGTGCTGAATATCGGGCTTGACGCGGTCGCCTGATTCGTGTGGCACGCGATTCGCGTGCTCATCCTCTGGCGGTTGTGAAACCCCAGAGAGGTCGTGGCCATGTCAGCGATATCAGGAACCGGCGGTTCGGCGGGCACTCCCGCGGCGTCAACGGATGCCTTCAGCGCGATGTCGAGCGTGGACTTCATGAAGATCATCTTCACGGAGTTGACCAACCAGGACCCGCTCGCGCCCAACGAAACGAAAGACCTGCTCGAGCAGGTCAGCATCATCCGTTCCATCGAGTCGGACCTGTCGCTGTCCAAAGAACTCAAGGCGATGGTGCGCCAGAACGAGATCACCTCGTCCAGTTCTCTGGTCGGGAAGTTCGTCACCGGACTCAACTCCTCGTCGGCTGAGGTCATGGGCTTTGTGGATTCGGTGACCGTGACGCGCGAGGGGATACGCCTCAACCTTTCGAGTGGGTTTTCCATTGCGCTCGACGCTGTGAGGGAGATCATCGACCCTGACATCATCGCCATCGGAGATCCGAACTCCCCCGAAGATCCCGCCGATCCTGTGGACGAGACCGGCGACACGGACCCCGACGACAGTCCCGAAGAAGACGAGGAATCCGGTGGGGATGACTCCGGCGGGCTCTGAGCAGGGAGGGGGGTATTCGGATGCCGCTGCTGCCGACTGAACTTCTCAAGAAACTCGGCTCGGGCGTGCGCCCCGATGGATCGCACCGTCGTCATGCGCAGCCCGGACCGTCGATCGATTTCGCTTCACTGATCGCGTCCGCGCGTGCGGGTGAGATCCGCTCGGATCGGCCCGTACGCTGGGAGCATCAGCCCGACCTCGAATCCGACGAGCGACTGCGACCGATCATCGAGAAAGCCCTCGACCGTGCCGAAGCCGCGGGGGTATCTCGTCTCCTGATCGCGCACGGAGGTCGGCTGCTCGCCGCAGATGTTGCGCAGCGCAGGATCAGCTCAATCGATCCCGACGGGGCGAGTGTGCTGGCGATGAAAGAAGAGGCCGTGCTGTTCGTTTCCGAACTCGAGGACGGTTCCGCTCAGCTCGAAACCCTCGACGACATCGAATCTGGCACGCGATCTGCGAAGGGGAACCTCACACCCGGTCTCGGATGGATTACCAACCGCTCATTGGGTGAAGTCGTCGCGGCCTCGCAGACGCGAAACAAGCGATAGAACGCAAGGTGCCGGCGGAGCCGGTGCGACCAGGGCAGGGACGCCCGCCAGACCACACAGAGTTGTGCGAGAAAAGGGTACTCAGGATGGCATCGACAACCGCTTTGTTCACCGGGCTTGCAGGTCTCAACAGCAACTCTCGCCAGCTCGATGTGATCGGTAACAACATCTCGAATGTCAACACAACGGCGTTCAAGAGCAACCGCCTTCAGTTTTCTTCGGCCTTCAACCGCACTTTCAGTCTCGGCACATCGCCCAACGCCGCGAGCGGCGGCTCGAACCCGGGCCAGATCGGTCTCGGTGTCACGATGGCCGGCACCCAGCGGAACTTCACCAACGGCGCGATCAGCCCGACCGGACTCAACACCGACCTCGCCATCGAGGGCAACGGCTTCTTCGTGGTCGAGCGATCCGGAGAGCGGTTCTTCACCCGAGCGGGCGCGTTCCAGTTCAACTCGCAGAACGACCTCGTGACACTCTCCGGCGACCGGCTTCAGGGCTACCCCGTCGACGATCAGTTCAACATCATCGAAGGCCGCATCGAGGATGTGAACATCCCGATCGGTACGCTGACCATCGCCGAAGCGACCCAGAATGTCACCTTCAGCGGAAACCTGAACGCCGACGGTGATGTCGCCCAGCAGGGCAGCATCACCAGTCTCGGATCCTTCACCACCGGCGGTGTCGCCCCCACACCGGCAACCCTGCTCACGGCACTCGATCCGGTCGGCACCTTCGTGGACGGCAACATCATCGAACTGCGCAACGCCGAACGCGGCGGGAAGGTCATTCCGACCGCGCAGTTCGAAGTCACCGCCACTTCGACCCTTGGCGACTACATGGACTGGCTACGGGTCAACCTCGGCATCTACGAGAACGGCGGCGATGACCCGTCCGACCCCGCCGGTGTCTCCACCGACGGCAGCGTCAGTCTCGGCGGCCCGGGCGGCGATGAGATCATCATCGTCGGCAACCCGGGAACCATCAACGATATCGAGATTGATGCGAGCGATCTCTTCGTTCTGCAAGGAACCGCGGGCGGCCCACCCGCGAACGCCACACCGTTCGCCCCCGTGAAAACGCAGTCCGCCGATGGCGAATCGGTCCGCACGACTTTCATCGTGTACGACTCGCTCGGAACCGAACTGCAGGTTGACCTGACGCTCGTGCTCGCCGCGAAAGATGACGGCGGCACATACTGGCGGCCGTACCTGCACTCCGACGACGATACCGATCAGGCCAACCTGCTCGAAAACGGCGCGTTCGGTTCGCCGAGCGCTGAGGACATGAGTCTGCTTCGATTCGACAGTTTCGGACAACTCGCTACCGCGGGTCAATACAACATCCAGGTCGACCGTGAGAACACCGGCGCCCTGAACCCTCTCCAGATCGCGCTGCGGTTCAACAGCGAGGCGGATCAGGTCTCCGCGCTCTCGAATACGGGTGGGGGATCGACCGTCGCCGCAGTCTTCCAGGACGGTTCACCGCTCGGGGTGCTCTCGTCGTTCTCGGTCGGCGAGAACGGCATCATCACCGGTGGGTTCACCAACGGATTGACCCGCACCATCGGCCAGCTGGCGATCGCATCGTTCACCAACCCGGAAGGTCTCGTGGACTCCGGGAACAACCTGTTCTCGGTCGGCCCGAACTCCGGTACTCCGCTCATCACCGAGCCGCTCGAATTCGGAACCGGGCGTATCATCGGCGGTGCTCTGGAGCTCTCTAATGTGGACCTGTCTCAGGAATTCATCAACATGATCCTGACCTCGACCGGCTATTCGGCGGCTTCCCGAGTAGTCACGACGACCAACGAGTTGATGAACCAGCTTCTCGTCCTCGGCCGATAATCCGTCGTTTTCGCGCGAAAGTCTGAACCGAACGCCTCCCCCCGCCGATGGATCGGGTAACCGACCCGGTCGGCTCAGGGAGGCGTTGTTTTCATGATCACGGTCACCCGACTCGATGGCAGCCGCTTCGTCGTGAACGCGGAACTGATCCGCACGGTGGAGTCCACCCCGGACACCCTCATCAAGCTGACGACCGGCGAGAGTTATATGGTCCTCGAACAGACCGACGAGATCGTCCGGCTGGTCGTCGAATACGGTCGCCTGCTTCGCGGCCTGGCCAACGCCGGATGATCCTCACCCCGGCAATAAAGTCGATTCTCGTCCACTGACAGCGTGAAGTCGCCCTCTCATCGGGTCGATCCGTATCTGGACAGGACCCGCCGCGACGGGCGCGGCCGGGAGGGTGTGCATGGACATCACGACGATCATCGGAATAGTCCTCGGCTTCCTGCTGCTGATCATCGCCATGGTCATGGGCGGTTCGTTCGGGGCGTACATCGATGCGCCTTCGCTCGTGATCGTGGTGGGCGGATGCATCGCCGCTCTGCTCACCGCGTTCCCGCTCGCCTCGCTGCTCCGGCTTCCCAAAGTCGTCATGAAGACCATCAAGCCCACCGGCGGCGACCCGGAAAAACTCATCACCCAGCTCGTCGGCTTCGCCGAAATCGCACGGCGCGACGGCATCCTCGCTCTTGAGGGCATGACCGAGGACATGGAAGACGACCTGCTCGTGCTCGGGATCAAGATGGCCGTCGACGGCACCGACCCAGAACTCATCGAGCAGATCATGGACGCCGATGTCGAGAACATGATGACCCGTCACAGCGTCGGCAAGGGGCTGTGCGATGCCATGGGCCGCTACGCACCCGCCTTCGGCATGATCGGGACGCTCATCGGACTCGTCGCGATGCTCGCGAACATGAGCGACCCGTCGGCCATCGGCGCGGGCATGGCGGCGGCCCTCCTCACCACCATGTACGGCGCGGTCCTGGCCAATGTCCTGTTCCTGCCCATGGCCGACAAGCTCGCCATCCGCAGCGAGGACGAGGTCCTGATCAAATCCATCATCATCAAGGGTGTAATGTCGATCCAGTCCGGCGATAACCCCCGCGTGGTGGAGCAAAAGCTGCGGACCTTCCTGCCGCCGTCCCAGCGAGCCAGCGACGAAGAAGACCAGCGGGCCGCCGCCTGATCCTTAATCTCAGCGAGAGACCATGGCCAAGCGCCGACCCAAGAAAGCCGCAGCCGGAGTGCCCGAGTGGGTCGTCACCTACGGCGACATGATGTCGCTGCTGCTGTGCTTCTTCATCCTCCTCGCCGCGTTCAGCGAACTCAAACGCGACCACGAGTACCAGCGCGTCATCACCGCCGTGAAGGAGGCCTTCGGCTTCTCCGGAGGCGTGGGCGTCATGCCCACCGACGATCCGCCCCTGCGCTCCATGATCCAGCTCATGGAAGAACTCGCCAAGAACAGCCGCAAGGACACCATGATCAGCGAGTCCGAAACGCGCGGCATCACCGGCAAGCAGACCCGCGTCACCAAAGTGCAGGAAGGCATGATGTTCACCATCGGGGGCCACCTGACCTTCGCTCCCGGATCGGCCGTGCTCCGCGAAGAGGCCAAGGAAGAGCTCCTGCGGGTCTCGAAGCTGCTCAAGGGCCGTCGCAACAAGATCGCCGTCCGTGGCCACACCTCCAGCAAGGTCCTCCCCTCGGATTCCCCCTACAAGGACCTGCTCGACCTGTCGTATTACCGGGCCAAGGTCATCGCCGAGTTCCTCGCCACCGAGGGCCAGCTCGACCGGTCGGTGCTCGTCATTGAGGCCCGTGGCGATACCGAGCCGCTCGTCCACCGCCAGTACAACCCCGAAGCTCAAACCCTGAATCGGCGGGTTGAAATCATCATGACCGAGGTAATGGTCGAAGATTTCAACAAGGACGCGGGCTCCAGCGACGAGGCAGCCGCCCGGGGCGAGTCAGGGAGTTGGTGATATCGCCGCGCAACCAGGGGAACGACACATGGCCGATAACGCAGCCGACAAGAAGAAACTCCCCATCCGCACCATCGCCGTGGTGATGGTCATGCTTTTGGTGGAAGGTGCGGCGATCGTGGGCATCATGACCCTCTTCGGCGGTCCATCCGAGGTCGTCGCCCAGCCCGGGCTGTTCGGCGAGGCAACCAGCCCCGAACTCCAGCCGGTCGAGATTCAGATCATTAACGAGAAGCTGACCAACAGCGCCTCCGGACGGATCTTCATCTACGACACCGAGATCCAGATCCTCACTCAGGAGCGTCACCGCGCCACCGTGCAGTCGGTCATGGATAACCGTTTGGCCTCCATCCGAACCGGTGTCTCCCGGATCTTCGCCGCCGCCGAGCACAGCTATTTCGCCGAACCGGGTCTGGAAACCCTGACCCGCCAGGTCACCGAGTTCCTTCAGACCATCTTCCCCGAGGACGGGGAGGGCAACGAAATGGTCACCAGCGTGCTCATCCCCAAGTGCATGGGATTCCCCGCCGACTACTGATCCCGGCTCGGTCCAACGCAGCGCAAAAACTGCGCGAAGTTCGCCTCATCCGCGCACACCACGAATTTTCTGCGCGGATTGCTGTGGCATCGGACCGCCGTTGCTCGATAGGTATGGGGTCGAGCGCCGGAGTGGCGCTCTGTCGCTCCTATGGGAGACGGGAGGCCAGGATGGCCGAGAACGAACAAAGCGGGCCGCACGGGCCCGAAGAAGCCAGCGACCTGAATTCCCGCAGCGACGGGGATCAGCCCGCGCCGTCAACACCACACGAGAACGATCACGCGGAGGGCTTCGAACTGCCCACCCTCTCGCTCGGCGGCTCTTCGGAACTCCCCGATGGCATCGCCCTGCTCAAGGATGTGAACCTCGATGTGAAGATTGAGCTCGGACGCACCCGGATGCTCGTCGACGATGTGCTGCGCCTGTCCGAAGGGGCCGTCGTCGAGCTCGACAAACTCGCGGGTGACCCGGTGGACATCTATGTCAACGGGCGGCACATCGCGCGGGGCGAAGTGCTCGTGCTCAACGAGAACTTCTGCGTTCGCATCAGCGAAATCCTCGCCGGTGCCGAAGCCGCCGCCAAGCAGATCGCCTCCGCCGCCGCCGACGCGATGTCCGCCTGAAACCACAACAAACCCCTCCCATTCAGTTCGTCCCCCCGGCAGGATGCCAGGGCACCGCCGCCAGGATGGCACCCATGATCCGATACACCAGCAGCGTTCTCGCCCTCGTTCTCGCGCTCAGCCATCAGGCCATCGCCTCGGATTCGGCACACGAAGGCATCCCCCTTCGCATCAGCGGCCCCATCTCCGTAGAACTCGAACCCCAAGACGATTCCGACACGAGCACCGCGGGCGACCTGCTCCAGACCCTCCGGACACTCCCAGGCAGTTTCGAACTCGGTTCGAAATCTCCCGCTCGCATCGAGCGATCCGAAACCACGCCCACGGCAGCACCCGCGACTCAGGAATCAGATACCCCCGAGACGCTTTCGGCTTCTCGAGAATCCACCGAACTCGCGGAAGCCCCGGCAACCAATCCCGAGCCCGTAAGCGCCGCCGAACAGTTGCCGTTGGGCCAGTCCAGATCCGCCGCGTCGTTCGGAGGCGGCTCATCGGGAGCATCCGAGACCGGCCTCGGTTCCATCGCCAGAACAGTGGGGGCCACCGGGGCAGTGATCGCGCTGATCCTGCTCCTGCGCTTCGCGTTCGTCAAACTCAGCGGCACCACGGGCGGGCTGCGTGCCCAACTCGGCGCGGCGGGCAAGGCGCCCTCCGGCGTTCTCTTCGTCCTCGGCCGATACCCCATCAGCCGGGGCATGTCGCTCGTCCTGCTCCAACTCGACCAGCGCGTCCTGCTGCTGAGCCAGACCGGCGACGGCTTCCAGACCCTCGCCGAACTGACCGACCCCGACGAGGTCGCTTCGATCGTGCGCAAGGTGCGCGATGAAAGCGGCGAGAGTCTCACGGCCAGGTTCAGCGGCATGCTCAAGAAATTCGAGAGCGACCCGCAGACCATCGAGGACCTCGAACCCGCTTCGATCGCGCAGCCCGTGCGGCTGCGCTACGACGATCCAGCCGGTGAGCCCCGCGGATTCGAGAGTGCCGCTCGAAGCGAGTTCCCAGAGCCCAAGACCTTCCGCACCGCGACCACGGGCGAGGACGAACTGCGCAGCCGCATCAACCGTCTCCGGGAGTACGGCACATGATCGCCCGGTGCTATCTGAGATCGCTGCTGTTCGCCCTCGCGGTCCTGCTCGCCGCGCCGTTCAGCAGCGCGCAGGACTTCGGGAGTTTCGACCGGTTCGATCCGCTCGCGCCCGATCCGTCGGCTTCGACCCAGGGTGAATCCTTCAACCCGATCGCGATGCTCGAGGATTCTGCGGAGGCCATACCCGGCTTCGAGGGCGGCCTGAGCGGCGCGCTCAACATCATGGTGCTCCTGACCGTGCTCTCGCTGGTCCCGGCGATCATGATCATGTGCACCTGCTTCATCAGGTTCATCATCGTGCTCGGCCTGCTCAAGCAGGCGCTCGGAACGCAGTCTCTGCCGCCCTCCCAGGTGCTGCTCGCGCTCTCGCTGTTCATGACCTTCATGGTCATGGCCCCGACGATCGACCGGATCTACGCCGAGGCCATCGTGCCGTATCAGGAAGGCGAGATCCAGAACCAGGTCGAGATGTGGGACAAGGCCAAGCAGCCGCTACGCGACTTCATGTTCGCCCAGATCGAGGAGGCGGACACCTGGTCCACGGTCTTCATGCTCATGGAGTACCGCACCGGCGAGCCGATCACCAACCCTGAAGAGATGACGCGTGCCGATGTGGACATGATCACGCTCATCCCCGCGTACATGCTCAGCGAACTCAAGATCGCCTTCCTCATGGGCTTCCGGATCTACCTGCCCTTCCTCGTCATTGACATGGTCGTCGCGAGTCTGCTGATCTCCATGAGCATGATGATGCTCCCTCCGGTGCTGATCAGTCTCCCCTTCAAGATCCTGCTGTTCATTCTCGTGGACGGCTGGTCGCTGGTTGTTGGGAGTCTCATGCAGAGCGTGGCCCCCGTTGAGCCGCGAACGGTCGCCATGCTCGAGCATATTCCGTTCATCACCTCGTCGGGCGTGGTCTAGGAGGAGCTCCGATGTACTTCGACGATTCCGCCGTCGACATGGTGCAGAACGCGATCATGGTCGCGCTGAAGGTCTCCGCGCCGATCCTCGTCGCGGGCGTGATCATCGGCCTGATCATAAGCATCTTCCAGTCCGTGACGCAGATCCAGGAGCAGACCCTTTCTCTGGTCCCCAAGATCTTCGTCATGTGCATCGTGGCCGTGATCCTCATGCCATGGATCATCATGCGTATCGCGGACTTCTGCGTGGATATGTTCCAACTCTTCTAAGCCGGCGGTGTGACGCGTGCCAGTCTTCGACGCCATCCTGCCCCACGCCCCGGCCTTCGTGGTCGTGCTGTCGCGCATCGGCGGGGTGTTCGTCTTCACGCCGCTGCTCTCGAGCGCTTCGGTCCCCATGCGCATCCGGGCCCTCCTGGTCGTCATGCTCGCCTTCGCGCTCTACCCGGTCTCGAACACCGACCAGCTCATCGGCACCACATTCTCGCTCTGGACCGTCGTCCCGCTCATCGCCACCGAGATGCTCGTCGGCGCGACCATCGGCCTGCTCGCGTCCATACCGCTGATGTCCGTCCAACTCGGCGGCCTGCTGATGGGCCAGCAGATGGGCCTCGGCCTCGCCCAGCTCGTCAACCCCGGAATCGACATCGAGGGCGACAGCATCGGCCAACTCCTGTTCATCATCGCCATCTCGACCTTCTTCATGGTCGATGGGCTCACGATCCTCTTCGACTGCCTCGCCCAAACCTTCTATACCATCGAGCCCGGCGGCCTCGCGTTCGGCGACGCCCCGCTCGATCTGCTCGTCGGGCTGATCGCCTCCGGCTTCGAGCTGGCCTTCCGAGTCGCCATGCCCGTAATGGCAATCATCTTCGTGGAGACGCTGATCCTCGGCTTCCTCATGAAGACCGTGCCGACGCTCAACATCATGAGCTTCGGCTTCCCCATCAAGATTCTCATCGGGCTGATCACGCTCGTCGGCTCGCTGTATTTCATCGCCGAGGTCATCGGTTTCGAGATCGAAACGGGGCTCCGCGTCGTTCAGGACTGGGTCTGGTCGTTCTAGCAGCGGGAAGGAGGGCTTGCGCCGATGGCCGAGGATATGGGCGAGAAAACAGAACAGCCGACCAGCAAGCGCCTCGCCGATGCGCGCGAGAAGGGCGAGGTCGGCAAGAGCCAGGACCTCACCGCCGCGATCATCATGACCGGTGCACTGATCCTCATGGTCGTGTTCGCCCAGAGCACGCTGGTCCGCGTGCTCGCCATCACCCGCCACAACCTCGAACCCGGAACCGTTGCCTCGTCGTTGCTCGTGGGCGATGTCGTCGGCGACCTCAACCAGACCGGCTACCAGATGGCCCTGGTCCTCGCCCCGTTCATGCTGCTCATGATGCTCATCTGCTGGCTCGCCCAGTTCCTGCAGGTCGGCTGGCTGCTCTCGACCAAACCCCTCGCCCCGAAACTCGAGAAACTCAGCCCGCTCAAGGGCTTCAAGCGCCTGTTCTCCAAGCGCAGCATCATCAAGGGCGCCCTCGACCTGCTCAAGTTCGCGCTCGTCGGCGGTATCGCCTATATCGCGGTTCTCTTCGAACGGGAACTCATCGCAGCGCTGCCATCGCTCACCGTGATGCAGGCGACCATCGTCGCCGCCGAGATCATCGTCCGCGTCGCGATCTGGGCCGTGCTCATGCTCATCATCCTCGGCCTCGCGGATTTCGCCTATCAGAAGTGGCAACGGTCTCAGGATCTCAAGATGAGCAAGCACGAGGTCAAGGACGAGCGCAAGTCCATGGAAGGCGACATGGAGCAGAAAGCCAAGCGCCTGCGCATGGGCCGCGAGATCGCCATGCAGCGCCTCCAGATGGATGTGCCCAAGGCCGATGTCATCGTCACCAACCCGACGCACTTCGCCGTCGCCCTCAAGTACGACAAGGAATCCATGGACGCCCCCCGCGTCATCGCCAAGGGCGGCGACTACATGGCCATGCGCATCCGCCAGATCGCCACGACCGCCGGCGTCCCCATCGTCGAGCGCCCGCCGCTCGCCCGAGCCCTCTACCACAATGTCGAGGTCGGCCAGCAGATCCACCCCGAACACTTCGAGGCCGTCGCCGAGGTCCTCGCCTATGTCTACCGCCTCGACGGGAGGATGGCCTCATGACCTCCCCGCACGCTGACACCCACAGGAGGCCCCGCTGATGGCCTTCATGTCCGTCGACAAACCGAACCCGCGCTGGGTAAACGCGGTCCAGAAGTACCGCTCGCTGATCATCCCGCTGGCCTTCGTCTCGCTTCTGGGTGTCCTCCTCGTCCCGCTGCCCCCGCTGGCCATGGACATCATGATCGCCATCAACCTCGCCGTTGCGATCATCATGCTGCTCACCACCATGTACATGGAAGAGCCGCTCGACTTCAGCGTCTTCCCATCGCTCCTGCTGGCCACCACCCTGCTCCGGCTCGTCCTCAACATCGCCTCAACCCGCCTCATTCTCACCGCCGACGCCGAAACCCCCGAAGAAGCCGTCGGAGTCGCCGGCAAGGTCATCAGCGCGTTCGGCACCTTCGTCGCCGGCGGCTCGCTGTTCGTCGGCGTGATCATCTTCATCATCCTCGTCGTCGTGCAGTTCGTGGTCATCACCAAGGGCGCGACCCGCATCGCCGAAGTCGCCGCACGCTTCACCCTCGACGCCATGCCAGGCAAGCAGATGGCCATCGACGCCGACCTCAACGCCGGCATCATCTCCGAGTCCGAAGCCCGCACCCGGCGCGAACGCGTCGCCCAGGAGGCCGACTTCTTCGGCGCGATGGACGGTGCGTCCAAGTTCGTTCGCGGCGACGCCATCGCCGGCATCATCATCACCTTCGTGAACATCCTCGGCGGCTTCGCCGTGGGCATGCTCGAAAAGGACGGCTGGGGCGCCGCCCAGACCGCCGAAACCTTCACCATCCTCACCATCGGCGACGGCATCGCGTCGCAGATCCCCTCGTTCGTGATTGCCATCGCCGCCGCACTCATCGTCACCCGCTCCGGTTCCAAGCAGAACCTCGGCAACGAGCTGATGAGCCAGATCTCCTCGCGCCCCACCGCGATCTTCATCACCTCCGGCTTCCTGCTCCTGCTCGCCCTGACCCCGCTCCCGACCATCCCGCTCATCGCGATCTCGATCATCCTCGCGACCGTCGGGTTCTTCGTCTACAAGGCCGAACGCACCGTCGTGGTCCAGTCCGAACGCCGCGCCGCCGAAGAGGCGCAGGCCGAACAGGCCGCGCCCGCCGCCCCGGCCGTCGAGGAACTCCTCAAGGTCGACACCCTCGAACTCGAGGTCGGCTACGGCCTCGTCTCCCTCGTCGATGTGAAGCAGGGGGGTGACCTGCTCGACCGCATCGCCGCCATCCGTCGCCAGATCGCCGCCGAAGTCGGCCTCGTCATGCCACCCGTCCGCATCCGCGACAACATGACGCTCCAGCCCAACACCTACCGCGTCAAGATCCGCGGCAATGTCATCGCCGAAAGCGAAGTCGTCCCCGGCATGCTCCTCGCCATGGACTCGGGCATCACCACCGGCAAGATCCAGGGCACGCCCACCCGCGAGCCCGCCTTCGGCCTCGATGCCTGGTGGATCGAGCCCAACCTCAAGGACCGTGCAGAGGTCATGAACTACACCGTGGTCGATGCCACCAGCGTCCTCACCACCCACATCGCCGAACTCGTCAAAACCCACGCCGAAGAACTGCTCACCCGCGAAGAGGTCAACAACCTCATCGAGCAGCTCAAGCAGCACGCTCCCAAACTCGTGGAAGAAGTCGTCCCCGAAGTCGTCTCCCCCGGCGAGATCCAGAAGGTGCTCCAGTCCCTCCTGCGCGAGCGCGTCCCGATCCGCGACATGGAAACCATCGTCGAGACCCTCGGCGACTGGTCACGCAAGACCAAGGACCCCGATGTCCTCGTCGAGTATGTCCGAAACGCCCTCCGACGCTCGATCTGCAACCTCTACGCCGTCCCGACCGAGGACGCGGGGCTGGGCAAGCCGGGCATGCGCATGGTCTGCGTCACCCTCGATCCGTCCTTCGAAGACGCCGTCGCCGCCTACATCGATCGCGGCTCCGCCGGCACCACCCTTTCCATCCCCGCCGGAGTCGCTTCCCTGCTCGCCAAGCGCGTGGGCCAGGAGCTCTCCAAGGTCACCGGCGCCGGTCATCCGCCCCTCGTCATCGCCTCCCCCCAAGTCCGGGCACAAATCCGCACCATCCTCGAACCGCACATTCCGGGCGTCGCCGTCCTCGGCTACAACGAGATCGTCAGCGGCATCGATGTCGAATCCGCCGGGCTGGTCACCCTCCCGCCCGAGGTCAACCGCCAGACCGCCCACGCATCCTGACCTCAGCCCCCGACAGAAAATTGCGGCAAAAATCTCAAAGTTTTCCCTGACTCCCACCCCGGAGTCCGTTATGTTGCACCGGTCTCGAACAACCTCGCGGCGTAGGACGCGCCGCTGCCGAAGCCTGGAGGGCGCATGGCGATCAAGACCTTTCGCGGGAAATCCGTGAACGAAGCGCTCGCGCTGGTCAAGCGCGAGCTGGGACCCAACGCGGTCATCCTTCACACCAAAACGCACAAAGTCGGCGGCGTCTTCGGCATCGGAGCACACTCCGTCACCGAAATCACCGCCACCGCGGACGCGAGCGTCGCACGATCCGTGCAGGCAAGAGCCGCCGCGCGAACCCCGTCGCGCGAGCACCAGACCGCCGCCCGCCATGATCAGGCAGATGCGCAGCGCAAGGCAACTCGCCGCGAACTGCTCGAATACGCCCGATCCGGAACGCCCTCTCAGCAGGCCGCGGCCCAACAGGACAGACCCGTTCGCACGCCCCAGGCGCCGCTCGATCCCCTCGACCCGCTCGCAGCACTGCACACGCGGAAAGCGCCAACCGACCTCCCAAGCCGCGACCGCGCCTCCGAATCGGAAAGCGATCCGTTCAGAGGTGACCGGTTCTCGCGCTCCGAGCCCCAGCGCGAGCCGGACCCGTCCGCGGGCCGCCAATCGCTCCGCCATGACCCCGGCTCGTCGCGAGATCAGGACACCCCGCGCGAGCGAACCCACCGCATCCCCGCCGAACCCGAAAAGCCGCAGCGAGCCCCGTCGCCCGACCCGGCCGCATCACAACCGCAGAACACCGCGATCGAGGCCGAACTCGCCGCCCTCCGGCGCATGGTGACCCAGGTGCTCCAGAGCTCGCGCTCCGGCGCCGCCGGTTTCCACAACGACGCCCTGACCGATGTCTACGCCAAACTCATCGAAAACGAGCTCGCCGCAGACCTCGCCGACGAGATCGCCACGGAGGTCCGCCAGGAACTCAGCCGCGATGAACTCGCCTCGCCGGACATCGTCCGTCAGTCCGTCCTGCGCCACCTCGCCTCGTACATCCCCGTCTCGCGCTCGCTGACCCCGGCCGGCACGCAGCAGGACGGCCGCCCCCTCACGATCGCGCTCATCGGCCCGACCGGGGTCGGCAAAACCACCACCATCGCCAAGCTCGCCGCGACCTACAAACTGCGTCGGGGCAAGAAAGTCGGCATGGTCACCTGCGACACCTACCGCATCGCCGCCGTCGACCAGCTCCGCACCTACGCCAACATCATCGGCCTGCCCCTCAAAGTCGCGCTGACCCCCGCCGACATGCGCCAGGCCTGCGAGCAGCTCAGCGACTGCGATGTCATCCTCATCGACACCGCCGGACGCTCCCAGCGCGATGTCGGCAAGATCGATGAACTCCGAACCCTGATCGACGCCGCCTCACCCCACGAGACCCACCTCGTCCTCTCTTCCACGCACAGCGAGCGTGTCCTCGCCGAGGCCGCGGCAAAGTTCGTCGACATCAAACCCGACCATGTCATCTTCACCAAGCTCGACGAGGCCGTCAGCGTCGGCCTCGTCGTCAATACCCTCCGCCGACTCAAGGCCCGGCTCAGCTTCGTCACCACCGGCCAGGAAGTCCCCGACCAGATCGAACTCGGCAACGCCGATCGCATCGCCCGCCTCGTCGTAGACGGAGGAGTCGCACGATGAAATGGCCCGCAGAACAATCTCCACTCGACCGCTTCGACGCCGAAACCGCCGCCTCAAGAGGCAACGACGACCAGGCCACCCGGCTCCGGGCTCTGATCGCCGGTACCCAGACTTCCGTGGCAACTCAAACCCGTGAACCCGACCCCCTCACCCCGGAAACCTCCGGTCCGCTCCCGCCCATGGTCGCCTTCGCCTCCGGCAAGGGCGGCGTCGGCAAGACCAATGTCTGCCTCTCGGTCGCCGCCTGCCTCGCCCGTCGTGGCATCAAAGTCACCGTCGTCGATGGCGATCTCGGCATGGCCAACACCGATGTCCTCTGCGGCGTGCGCCCACGGGGCCACCTCGGCCATGTCATCGCGGGCGTGAAATCCCTCGAAGAGATCACCCTCCGCGCGCCCGGCGAGTTCGACCTCATCCCCGGCGGCTCCGGAATCGCCCGCCTCGCCGATCTGACGCCCAACGAGCGGATCATCCTCATCCGCGCGATCAACCGCATCCAGACGCAGTCCGAGCTCATCCTCGTCGACTGCGGTGCCGGCATCGGCCCGAAAGTCCAGATGTTCATGGACGCCGCCGACCTCGCCATCATCGTCACCACCCCCGAACCGACCGCCATCACCGACGCGTACAGTCTCGTCAAGTGCATCATGGCGCGCCGCGACCGCATGCCCGAGCCGCGCCCCGAGCCGGCAGACATGGCGGTCGTGGTCAACATGGCGTTCGATGAACGCGAAGCCATCGCCATCCAGACCCGCATCGCCTCCGTCGCCCAGCGTTTCCTCGGCATCGAGCTCGCCAGCGCCGGCTTCGTCCGCCACGATCGCGCGGTGTTCAACGCCGTTCGCGCCCGCAGGCCCTACGCCGTCGCCGACCCCAAAGCCATCGCCACCCGCGACACGGAGGCCGTCAGCGAGTTCATCGCCCGACTCACCCTCGCGCCCGAACGGTTGCAGCGCCGCCGCCGGGGCCTGATGCGCCTGCTCCGACGCAGCTGAAATTTTCGCGGCAAGCGAGCCAACCGCTCAAGCCGGTCTCGCGCAAGCCCGATCAAGTCTGTACGGCATCCTGCACAACCGCTCAAGAAGGACCGATAGCAGTTGGACCGCAGAGCACCATCCCGGATCATCGCCAGTTGCTTCGCGCTCAGCGCGTTCGCCATCGCCCTGATCGCCGGCCTCGCCGCAGACCGCGCCGCCTCCTCAATCCTCGGAACCGCAGTTCTTGCGCTCCTCGCTTGCTACATCTTGGGCCTCATCGTGGCCTCGGTAGCAAATGTGGCGGTCAGCGAACGCATCGAACAGTTCAAAGCCGACAACCCCGTCCCCGACTCCTCGCGCAAGCCGCACGAGACCGCGACCGAGCCGTCAACCGCATCCCACGATCAGCCATCACCCGAATCATCCAAGCAGGCCTCGCAGGCGGCATAAACCTCTTGCGATTCTTGCGCTTTTTTGTTTGTACTACGAGGATCGTTTGGTATAGTCCGATACGCCTTCGCCCATGGATGGGCTTCGGCAAACGCGGCTACACCGCTTGGTCAAGGAGAAGACCGTGCCAGCAACGACGACGAAGAAGAACTCTCCCGTCTGCGTCGACGCAGCAACACCTCGAAAATCGACCACCCGTCGAACAAAGGCACCGGCTCACGCCAAGCCCTTCGAGGACATGGACCAGACCGAGCTCTGGACCCTCTACAAGGCCAACCCCTCCGAAGAGCTCCGCAACTTCCTCATCGTCAAGTACCGGCCGATCGTCCGTTACAACGCCGAACGCGTCCACTCGCGCCTTCCCGATGAAGTCGATGTCGACGACCTCTTCTCCGTCGGTGTCTTCGGCCTCATGGACGCCATCGAGGGCTTCGACCTCGAGCGCGGCGTGAAGTTCGAAACCTACTGCGCACAGCGCATCCGCGGCGCGATCCTCGACGAACTCCGCTCGATGGATTGGGTCCCCCGCATCGTCCGCAGCCGCACCAGCAAGGTCGAACGCGCCAAGGCATCGCTCGAAGCCGAACTCGGCCGACCCGCCACCCAGCAGGAAATCTCCGCCAAGCTCGGTGTCGACGCCGAGGAAGTCAAGAAGATCCTGAAGGACGGCCGCGCCGTCAGCATGTCCTCGCTCTCCCGCGAGCGCTACCAGTCCGACGGCTCGCGCGATGTCCTCGAGATCGATGTCCTCGAAGACACCACCCAGGTCAACCCCCTCGGCGAGATCCAGCGTCGCGACCTCAAGAACTTGCTCACCAAGGGGCTCAGCCGCGCCGAGCGCCTCATCGTCATCCTCTATTACTACGAGGAGATGACCATGAAGGAGATCGGCGCCACCCTCGACCTCTCCGAGTCCCGCGTCAGCCAGATGCATAGCTCGATCCTCGCCCGCCTCAAGGCCCAGATGCAGCACCGCGAGCGCGAGTTCGACGCCGACGAGTGAACCGAAGCTGACATTCAAGCCACTGGGTCAGCGGCCGCCTCTCTCCGGGCGGCCGCTCCTCGTTTTTGGCATATCATCGACCCCCATGCAGCCATCCGCCGCGAGCACCGTCACTGCCTACATCGCCCTCGGATCGAACCTCGGCGATCGGGAGCAGACCATCGAATCCGCGCGCTCAGCACTCGACCATCATCCGAGAATCACCACCACCCGCTGCTCGGCCCTGATCGAAACCGACCCCGTCGGCCCCGCCGGTCAGGGCCCGTACCTCAACGGCGTCACCGAAATCTCCACCGACCTCTCCCCGCGCGAACTCCTCAACGCGCTGCTCGACATCGAGCGATCGCACGGCCGCATCCGCAGCGAAACCGATCAGCGGTGGGGGCCCCGTACCCTCGACCTCGACCTCATCCTCTACGCCGACCGGATCATCGACGAGCCCGGCCTCACCCTGCCCCACCCGCGCATGCACGAGCGCCGCTTCGTCCTCGAACCGCTCGCCGCCATCGCCCCCGACGCCATGCACCCCGTGCTCAACGCGACCGCCCGGCAGCTGCTCGCCCGCCTCGACCGAGTTCAACCCACGATCAACGATCACTCAGAATCGTCTTGACCCGCTCGAACACTGCCGGATGCAGCAATTCCCGGAGCCGGGTGTCCCGCCGATCGCTCTCCGGCTCATCCA
>CBFGVX010000017.1:0-45138 GCA_965652425.1 uncultured bacterium
CGTGGTCAACGCGCAGCGTTGCCCACGAGGAATATTGACTCGAAAGGAGGCCTTGGTGCCGAAAAGGCAAAGAAACCACTCGACTACAAGAAGATCATGCTCACTCACGGCGCAGTGATCGGCCTCTTTGCTGCGGTGCTGTTGGTTGCGACGCTGCTCAACATCGAATCGAGGATTCCGCTCATCATGTTTTGTGCAGCGGTCGGCGGCTATCTTGGGGTCTGTCTTCGTATAGCCATCACTGATTTAAAGCATCGGGGGAGTTGGGAGCGGGACATAGCTCGATACAGAGACAATTACTGAGTAGGGAGATGGCTGGTGCCATGATCTACCCGCAGCGCAGCCCACAATAGACCCTTCGCAACAACACTCGTACCGGACATCTGCAAACGCAATTCGCGTTCCGCTAGCCGCGTGGCCTGCGCCCGACTGAGTCGGGCTTGACCCCGGCACCCGGCAAAATTTCTTGGATCAGCTTGAATCAGAATCATCCGCAATACGCACGGGAAATCGACCGAGAAACCGTGCGCTAATCACCAGATTCCGCGACTCGCTCGGGTCAGACTCTGCCTCTTCGGAGATTTCGTCGACCGGTTCCACGCGGCTGTCGAACCAGATACCATCCGATCGCGTGGTCGTGGAAACACGGAGGCGCTTCCATCGGAAGAGGCAGGTCGGGCACGCGGCCTCCTCGAATCTCCTATCCGTGGTTATCCAGCAGAGCTCGATGCCTGACGAGCTAACAAGGGGGCTCCTTCCGCGCACAGTAGAGTTCAACGCGTTCAAAACCGCTGCCCTATTCAATCGAACTCGAAGCATGACTCGATGCGAGACGAGCGAACCAAACAGTGATGTCCCGCCCATCCACGCCATAATGGCAGTCACACCGATCAGCGTGATAGGGCCAGCACCTCCGGAACCGAAGCTTGTGGTCCAGAATGTCCCGCGCAACACTGACGGCATGGCAGCAGCCAATCCCAGCAAGACGAAGAAGCCACAAAGAATCCCCACCTCCCGCAGTTTCTTCGCTTGGCTCGCTGTCCCGCCGGCAAGAACCAGAATCGTATCTTCGGAACAATCGCGCTCCCGGATCTCCCAGAAATCCCATCCCCTCCCAAGTGCCCACCAAGGCAAAAATACAAAGAGTATTTGCATCGCAAGCATTGAGACTCCATATCGACGGGTGGCGTGGCCTTGGCTTCGCTCCGACCACGGCACCCAACCCGCAATCACGCTGGCCGGATCCCCCGGTAGAACATCTGCACCCGCTCCGCCTGCTGCTTGCGCACCGTTTCCAGCGTCAGGCGCGGGATCCGGTAGCCCGCGTCGGCATCGTCGCTGGCCTGATCGCGCGTCGTGTTCTGGCAGTGCTCGCTGATGCACTGGTACATGAGTTTGAACGCATCGCGTGGCTGGTGCATCTGGTCGAGGGCATCGACGAGGTCCTGCCTAGTCACATCGCTGGCGAACAGGTCCACCAGCGACATCTTCCCGTCGCCCTCGACGCGGCAGGCGTTGAGCCGCGCGCTGCACAGGTCGTACAGCATCGAGCCGGTCCAGGTGAGCCGCTCGACCAGCGACTGCTTGTCCAGCCGGGCCTCCTGGAAGAACGCGCTCGACTCGCGGAACAGTTCGTGGCGCAGTTCCAGCGGCAGCAGCGCCTTCACGCCGATCCGCGGCATCTGCAGGAACTTGTTGTTCAGCAGAGGCCAGACCACCGGGCGCATCCGCTGCGGGTCGCCGCTGATCAGGGTCGGCTCGTCCATGCGGTCCACCAGCACGATCGCGCCGGTGAAGTTCATCGCGCCCAGCACGCGCAGCAGCGAGTTCATCAGCGCGTACCGCTCATCGTCCTGCCCCGAGAGCGGCAGCCGAGCGCTGTCGGTGGACAGGTTCGGCACGAGGTCCAGAGCCGCGGCGATCGACTCGTGGTCGCGCGCGGCGGTGCGGATCTGGCGATGCAGCTTCTTGCCCGTCCGCCCGAGCTTGAGCCGGTCCCACGCGTACCTCTTGAGGATGAGCACCAGCCACAGGCCGATCGTCGCGCCGAGAGCGTACATCCACCACTGCTGGTAGTTCCGCTCGGGGTCGAGATAGAGTGCAGCCGCAATGACCAGAGCCGTCGGCACCCAACCCAGCCACGCCGCGACCGTCCACCAGCACTTCGGCCAGTCGGCCGAGCATCGCAGGGTCTTGCGGAGTTTGCGCAGACGATCCACCGCTGAGGGGGAGCGGTCATAGAGCGCGGCGAGCAGCAGCATCTGGCGCTTGGTCTCGGCATCGGTCTTGCGCAAGGACTGCACGCGCTGCGGGTCGAGCATGCGATCGTGCTCATCGTCCCCCCCGCCGCTGCTCTGGCCGAGGATCTCGTCGACGAGTTTGGTGACGGCGGTCTGGAGGATGGCATCGATGTGATCGACCAGGCGCAGCTTGCCGAAGGCCTTGACCACCTCGGGCGTCGGAGAGCCGGTGCGCAAGCCCGCGCGAGCGGCAAAGCGGTCGAGCACGGGGTTCAGATCGTCGTACGGGATCAGGAAGACGCTGCGCTCGGGGGCGCTCGCGTTGTGGCGCCGGATGCGATCGGCGAGCTGGATGCGGATGGCTGTCTTGCCGCTGCCCTTCTCGCCGAACACGATCGACGAGGACGGGCTGGCGAGGTCGCCGACGATCTTCTCGAAATCGGGGTGTGCGGTCTGGCGCTCGTCGAGGCGGGCGAACACCGGATCGTGCCGCGCCTCCTCGGCGTGGAACGGGTTCTCCGAGATGCCCCAGTGTTCCAGGAAACTGGCGATGTTCATGCCGGTCGTGCCCTCCGATGGCTCCGCAGTTGGTCAGATCCTAGCCGAATCACCCGGCCCGCACGCCGGAATCGGCCCGGTGATCCCGCAGAATGCGGGTCGGCTTCCAGCCCAGCACCCGCGCTGACTTGCTGAGATCCACGAATGAATCCGCCGCGATCGCGCTCTCCACGCCGGGAACGCCTCGGAAGTGTTCTTCGGCGATCTCCGCCACGGATTCCGCAACCCTCGGATCGGGCGCGGAGACCCAGATGACCTCGTGGGCCGTTGGCAGTTCGGCAGCCAGCGCGGCCACGATCGCCGCGGCGATGTCGTCCTGGTGGATGTACGCGTAGCACTCGCAGCCGCCCCAGCGGTAATCGTGCCCGCCGCGACCCCGCCTCGACCACGCCTCGAAGCTGCCCTGATCGAGCACATAGGGCATGCGGAGACTGACCGCGCTCGTCCGCTGCTGCTCCTCATAGCGGGCAGCGCAGAGCCCGTCGAGCATGCGCTCCGACAGCAGCTTGCTCAGGCCGTAGCCGTTGGTCGGGCGCGGCTCGGTCTGCTCGTTGACCGGGAACGCAGGCGGGTGCATGGCCCGCGGATCGTCGGCAGCGCGCCCGATCCCTCCGAGCACCGCCTGCACCGAGCTCGCGAACACGATCCGCTTCACGCCGCGCTCGATCGACGCCTGGAACACGCTCGCGTTCACCGCGAGGTTCTCGCGAAGTACCAGTTCGGGCGTCGCGGCGTGCACATTCGTATGGTTCGCCAGATGCACCACCCCATCGACCGTGCCGATCTCGCGCGCCGCGAAATCGAACGCGCGATGGATCGCGAACGCATCGATCAGCGAATCGGCCATCGACGGCCACCGCCCGTGCGAAGCGCCGCGCCGGTCGATACCGACCACGCCGTCGCCCGCGGATGCGAGCAGGTCGCACACGGCCGTACCGATCTTGCCGTGGCACCCGGTGACGAGAACTCTCACGCCTGCTCCTGTCTGGGGCTCAATGGGCCACCGGTTCGCCGAGCATCGCCGCGATCTCGTCGACCATCTTCTTGCACAGTTCCGGGGTGCGGGCCTCGAGGTTCAGGCGCAGCAGCGGCTCGGTGTTGCTCTTGCGGACATTGCACCACCAGCCCTCTGTCTCGAAGCAGTCGATAGTGACGCCATCGAGTTCGTCGATCTCGCCGCGGTCCTCGAAGGTCTCCTTCAGTTCTTCGAGCGTGAGGTCCTTCTCCTCGTTCTCGAAGTTGCGCTCGCCCGACTGCGCGAAGCGGGCGATCGGCGCGATCATCTTGCTGATGGTCTTGCCGCTCTTCTTGATCTCCGCCGCCAGCGTGAGCATGACCGCCATCGCGATCGCGCCCGAGTCGGCGTTGAAGTTATCGCGGAAGTAGAAGTGGCCGGAGAGTTCGCCGCCGAAGACCGCGCCATGCTCGGCCAGCGCGCTCTTCATGAACACATGGCCGACGCGGCTGCGCACCGGCTTGCCGCCCGCCGCCGCGATGTCTTCCTGCAGCGCCTTGCTCGAGCGCAGGTCGTACACCACCGCCGCGCCGGGGTTGTCGGCGAGGAACGACTTGGCGATCAGCGCGGTCAGGTGGTCGCAGCCGACGATGGCCCCGGTCTCATCGACGACCATCAGACGGTCCGCATCGCCGTCGAAGCAGATGCCGAAGTCGGCCTTGTTGTCGATGACCTTCTTCTGCAGGTCGATCAGGTTCGACGCGACCAGCGGGTTCGGCTCGTGGACGAACTCGCCCTTCGAGTTATCGAAGTACAGCTCGATGATCTCCAGCCCTTCGATGCCGCCGCCGTTCTTGCCGAACACCTTCGGCACCATAGTGCCGGCCATGCCGTTCGACGCATCCACGACAACCTTCAGCGGCTGCCCGCCGGTGTCGCAGAACTGCAGCACATGCTTGCGGTACGCGTCCCAAAGGTCCTTGCGGTCCACACGCCCCGACTTCTCGCCCCGCTTGCGGATGTCCGACAACGCCGCGGCCTTGCGGATGTCTGCCAAACCGTTCATCTCGCCGACCGGCTTGGCCTTTTGCCGGCTGATCTTGAAGCCGTTGTATTGGGGCGGGTTGTGCGACGCCGTCACCTGCACGCCCCCGGCGCACTTGAGGTGGTTGATCGCGAAGTAGACGAACGGGGTATCGACAAGGCCGACATCCACCACATGACCGCCGCCGTCGATGATGCCCTGGATCAGCGCATCGCGAAGCGACGGACTGCTCTTGCGCATGTCGTGCCCGACGACGAGGTTCTGCATCATCGGGGTGGTCTGGCCCTCCTCCGCCGCCTCGCCGAGCAGGAACTCGGCGCAGCCGAGCCCGATCTGCCAGGCCAGATCCTCGTTCAGAGGGTCGGGATAGGTGCTGCGGATGTCGTAGGCCTTGAAGACTTTGCCGAGCATGGTCTGAACTCTCCCCTGATCTCGGTGGGCGATTCGTTTCGATGGCAGAATCACGATCCGATTCCGCCCCGCGAACCGGCAGGATACCCGCTGACGGCCCCGTCAGGGGCGATCGCCGGACCGGATCTGGGGCTCGATCCCCTCCGGCAGCGCATCGAGAAACGCCCGCCCGTAGCGCGTCGTCACCACGCGCGGATCGAGCACCACCACCCTCCCATGGTCGCTGGCGCTTCGGATCAGCCGCCCGAACCCCTGCTTGAAGCGGATGACCGCCCGCGGCAGCGCATCGTCCATGAACGGGCTGCCCCCCTGCCGCTTGATCACCTCGCTGCGCGCCTCGATCACCGGGCGGTCGGGCGGATCGAACGGCAAGCGCGTGATGATCACATTCCGCAGGTTGCTCCCCTGCACATCCACGCCCTGCCAGAAACTCGAAGTCCCCAGCAGCACCGACCGCTCATCGGTCCGGAACCCGTCAAGAACCGCCGCGCGGCTGCCGTCCCGCCCCTGCACCCACAGCGGCATGCCCAGCTCCGCGAGTTCCTCTTCCAGTAGCCGTGCGAGCGTCTCGACCATGCGGAAACTCGTGCAAAGCACGAACGCCCCGCCATCGGTCTCGCGCAGGTGCGCGGCGATCACCGCCGCGACCTTGCCATCGTGCGATGGGTCACGGGGATCGGGCAGGTCCGGGTGCACGAACAGCTCGACCTGCGTCGAGTAATCGAACGGGCTGCCGAGCGCCAGCGTCTTCGCACCGCTGCAGCCGAGCTTGGCCTTGGCGTGCTCGAACACGCCCCGCTTGGTCGTGAGCGTCGCAGAGGTCAGCACCACGCCGAACTCGCGCCCGAACAGGTGGTCCTCCAGGATCGGAGCCACATCGATCGGGCGGCACGCGAAGGTCGCCCGGATCGAACGCCCGCCCGCCGCGCCGCTCGTCTCGATCCAGTACACGCAGCCCTCGAGCTGCAGCTCGCAGAGCATCTCCGCCTCGTCGGCGATCGCCGCGGCTCGGTCGGCGTACGCGTTCAGCTCGTACCGGTCCTCCTCCACGCTGCAGCACTCACGCAACTGCTTGAGCGCGACCGCCAGCGATCCGAACGGGTCGGTCAGCAGATTCTCCACCTCGCCGGGCTCGTGGATCCGGCGCGTCGCGCCAGGTGTTGGCTGCGCAGCGAAGCCCGCACTGACCGAACGCTTGGTCAGGTCGATCAACCGGTCGAAGAACGCCGCCGTCGCCCGTTCGGCCGCCATCACCCTCGCCACGGCCCGCTCGTGCGCGCCGGCGGCGTCCACGCCCACATTGAGCGTCGAAAGGTACCCCTTGCCCCGCTTGGAGCTCATCAGACTGCTCAGCAGATGACGCACCTTCGACTCGCTCAGCGAGATCCCGAAGTGGTCGCCGGCGACCTCCTCCACATTGTGCGCCTCATCGAGGATCACATGGTCGTACGCCGGCAGAAACCCGACATCCTTGCTGCGCAGCGCCAGATCGCTGAAGAACAGCGCGTGGTTGCAGATCAGAAGATCCGCCCGCTCCGCCCGACGGCGCGCCTGCTGGTAGAAGCACTGCTTGTACGACGGGCATTTGCGCCCCATGCAGTTGCCCGAGTCGCTCTGCACCTTGTCCCACACGCCCATCCGCTCGACCGGAGGCATGCTGCTCAGCGTGCCGTCCTCGGTCTCGTACGCCCAGTCCTCGATGAGGTGCAGCGACCGCTTGGTCGCCGCGTCCGGGAACAGCCGCTCCTGACGCTTGGAAGCCATGCCCAGCCGCCGGATGCTCAGGTAGTTCCCCCGGCCCTTGACCAGTTCCGCGCGGAACGGCGGCTCGTCCTCCGTGCCGTGCTCGGCGAATACGCGCATCATCAGCGGGATGTCCTTGTGCAGGAGCTGCTCCTGCAGCGCGATGGTGTTCGTCGCGACGATCACCCGCTCGCCGTGCTCGATGATCCGTTTGATGGCCGGGAGGAGGTACGCGAACGACTTGCCGACGCCCGTCCCCGCCTCGACCAGCAGGTGCGATCGCTCGGCCAGCGCCTCATCGATCGCGCTCGCCATCGCCGCCTGCTGCGGACGCATCTCGAACCGCTCACCCAGCGCCGAACCGACCGCGCCGCCCGGCGCAAGCAGCTTGGCCAGATCGGGCGCGTTCATGAGCGCATGCCGAGCGGCGACCTCTTCGGCTCGCCCACCGGCCTCGGATAGGTCCGCGGCGTCTTGCGCAGCTTCTCGATCACCACCAGCCGCCCGGTCGGGGTTTCGACCGTCCCGGCGTGCGCGCAGTGCAGCATGTGCAGCGCCTGCTTCGCCTCGGCCAGTTCCTCCGCCGCCTTCTCGCCTTTGACCAGAATGATCTGTCCGCCCGGCACATCGCCGTCGGGAGACTTCGCCAGCGGCACCGTGAACTCCAGCAGCATCGCCATGCGCCCGACTGCACGCGCCGTCACCGCGTCGTACCGCTCGCGATGCACGCGGAAGTCCTGGCCCACCTCTTCCGCCCGCGCGTTCAGAACGCGGACATTCTTCAGCCCCAGGAACGCCGCCGCGGCGGACAGGTAATCCGCCTTCTTGCCGGTCGATTCGATCAGCGTGAACTTGAGATGGGGCAGCGCGATCGCCAGAGGGATCGCCGGAAGCCCCCCGCCGCTCCCGATGTCGGCCACCTCGCCGCCGTCGGGAATCTCAGCCAGCAGCGGCAGCAGCGTCAGCGCATCGAAGATGTGCCGCGTCCACGCCTCCTCGACATCGCGGATCGCCGTGAGATTCATCTTCTCGTTCACCGCGAGCAGGAAGCCCAGAAACCTCGCGAGCGCCTCGACCTCGCCCGGCTCGAAGGCCAGACCGAAATCCGTGCAGGCGGCCGTGAACGAACCGGGAACCGAGGCGGGGACCACCTCGGCGGGAAACTCAATGGGCGAAACATGCTTTGGCATCGGACCACAAGCGTAGCACGACCGGCTGCAGCGGGAATCGCAGCATCAGTCATCGAACTCGAAAGACCGCCTCCACAGCCGCCCCGGGGGCCGGATCGCGATATTCAGGATCAGCCCGACCACCAGAAACGCCATCAGCAGACTCGAACCGCCGTAGCTTACGAACGGCAGCGTCATACCCGTGATCGGCAGAAGCCCCAGCGTCATGCCGATGTTGATCGTCGCCTGTGTCGCCAGCATGGTGGTGCACCCGATCACCACCAGCCGACCGAACGGGTCTTTGCAGTTCGCCGCCACCACCGCCGCCCCCCCGACCCACAGGGCGTACAGCAGGATGACGCACATCGCCCCGGTGAACCCGAACCGGTTGACCAGCACCGGAAAGATCATGTCCGTGTGCTTCTCGGGCAGCTTGCTGTACTCGATCATCGCGCGGCTCTTGCTCTCGGGGTGCCCAGACAGACCGCCCGCACCGATCAGCATCCGGGCCTGACGCCCCTGAAAGCCGCGGCTCTGCGTGAACCGCTCGTCGCCTCTGAACTGCTCGATCACCGCCTGGATCCGCTGCACCTGGTGGGGCCTGAGCAGCGGGTACTTATCCGCCTTGGCCAGCGACAAGCTGAGCACCAGCACCGCCGTCGCGAAACCCGCCGCCAGAACGCCGGTCACGATCAGGTGGCGCAGCTTCGCCCCCGCCGCGATGAGCATCGCCAGCAGCGTCGGCAGGAACAGAAGCGCGGTGCCAAGATCCGGCTCCACCAGAATCAACCCCACCGGCACCATGGTGATCAGCGCGGGCTGGAACAGCCCGAAGAACCGGCGATGGCTCACCGAGAACCGCAGGTACACCGCCATCACCATCACATACACGACCTTGGCCAACTCGCTCGGCTGAAAATCCGCCACGCCCAGACTGATCCACCGTCTCGCCCCGTTGCGGGGCGTCACGATCGCCTCCGGCACGAACGGGATCAGCACGAAGATCAGGAGCACCACCGTCCCCGCCGCCATCGCCCACGCGAAGTACGCGAACCAGCGGTAATGCACGCACACCACCGCCGCCGCCGCCACCAAACCGACGCCCGCGTACGCGACCTGACGCACCAGCAGCGAAGACACCGACAGCGGGCCGCTCGTCCCGGTCAGCCCGCCGCTCATCGAGATCCCGTACAGGCCCAAAGCGCAGAGCAACAGCGACGCCCCAAGCACCAGCCATCCGTAGGTGTGCCATTGCCACTTCGGAGCGGTCTCCGCCCGAGCGTCCTCGTTCAGCCGTCGCGCCGGGTACTTGCCTTCCGAGCGCAGCCCCTCGACCGCCGCTCGACGCTCCCGCGCGCTCTTCAGCGCCTCGCTCGCCTGGCTCGGGTCGGCGCCCGGCCCGATCACAGGTACCCCTCGGCCTTGAGCGCGTGAATCACCTGCGCAGCCACCGGAGCCGACGATCGCCCGCCGCTCCCGCCGTACTCGATGAGCACGGAAATCGCGTACCGCGCGTGCTGGCCCTCCGGACCGACCAGACCCACGAACCACGCGTGGTTGCCCTCACGCAGAATCTCGATGCGCCGGGACCCGTCCTCGCTCTCGATGGTCCGCGCGATCGGGTTCGCCTGCGCCGTGCCCGTCTTGCCGATCGCATCCACACCCTCGATCTGGATGAACCGCTCGAACCCCGCGCCCTGCGCGAACGGGCCGTAGTCCATCCCGTGCCCAGTGCCGCGACGATCATTCAGCGAACGCGCGAGCCCCTCGAGCGCCGCATCCACCGACTCCGGATCCAGTCGCAAATCCCGCGACACCGGACGCGCGCTGCGATCCATACGCGGCGTGATCCGCACGCCTCCCCGTTCCAGCGTCGCGAACGCATCCGCCGCGTGCAGCGGCGTCCACGCCACCGGCCCCTGTCCGATGCTGTTCATCACCGCCTCGCCCGTCGAAGTCGGGCTGATCACACCCGGGTACTCGCTGCCCACGCCGAGATGCCAGATCTCGCCGAGTCCGAACTTCTCGTACCACTCGCGCACCCGCTGCACGCCGAGCCACTCGCCGAGTTGGTAGAAATAGATGTTGCACGACACGCCCAGCGCCTCGTCGGCGTACAGCCCCCGGCCGAACTGGCCCGTGTGCGTGTGAAAGCGCCCCTCCTGAGGCCGCCAGCCCCAGCAGCGCAACCTCGTCGAGTTCGGATCATCCAGAAAATGCCCGCGGCAGTCGATCAGCGTACCCAGCGAATGCACGCCCGCCGTCACCGCCGCCGTCAGAATCATCGGCTTCACGATCGACCCCGGCGCGTACGGCACGCTGATCGCCCGGTTCAGGTGCGCCCGATCAATCTCATCGCCGAACACCCACTCCGGCCTCGCCCGCAGATCCTCGCGCGTGAAACTCGGTGTGCTCACCATCGACAGCACATCACCCGACTCGATATCAATCACCACCACCGCCGCGGCCAGGTCGGTCCCGTCAGGGATCGGATATTCCGAGGTCGGGTGGTGCCACGGCTGCACCCTCGCGAGCCCCAGCTCCGGATCGAGAATCGCCTGTATGCGCGCCTGCAGCACAACATCGATCGAGAGCACCACATCCCCGCCCGGCTGGAACGGAGTGAACTCCGTTTCGCCCGTGTCGAGATGGCGCAACTCGCGCCCGCGAAGCCCGCGCAGGATGTCCTCCCGCGAGGATTCGATGCCGCTCCCGCCGACCAGATCCCCCGGGCGGTAATGCCCCCGATCGATCTCGCCCGTTCGCGGATCCCGCAGCGGGCGACGCTCTGTATCCAGGGGCGCACCCTGTGGCACGCGATCGAGTTCTCGCATCCAGCCCACGATGTGCGTCCCCACGCCACGAACCGTCACCTCCCGGATCGCGTCCTCGCGCAGGGGCGGCGGGAAAGTCGACAGATCCACCTCGACATCCACCGTCTCGAACGGATAATCACGCGTCCCCGTCGGGCGCAGCGAAACGCCGTCAAATCGCTCCGTGATCAGGCGGACCGGCAGCGACTGGGAATCATCAAGCCCGATAACCAGCGGGTGCTGGATGCGCTGCTCCCGGATCGGCCGGCTCACATCCGCGAGCGTAACCTCAACCGCGGGACCGCCCGGACCCACATCCCGGTTCAGCGCCTCCCACCTCCGCTCCCGCCACTCCGACCACAGATGCCCGGCCAAGGCCTGCACCTCGCGCTTGATCTCCACCTTGCGCGCTTCCAGATCCTCGCGCGGGGTCCCGGTCGCGACCGCGAGGTCACGCCACAGCCCTTCGAGCTGCTGCTTGTATTCCTCGGCGTACCGATCCACGAGCACGGCCCGCTCCTGCGGACTCAATTTCGGCCAGTCCCCGCGATGCTCACGCCGGGCAGCGGTCCGGGCCTGAAGCTCGGCCCATTCCCCGGTAATGAGTCGGTAATCGACCATCACATCGTACGCCGGCCGATCCTGAGCCAGAACCCGCCCTTTGCGATCCAGAATCCGCCCGCGCGTCGTCGGAGTCCAGTCCGACTCGACCAGCGTGCCCTCGGCCGTCTCCAGCCAGTCCGCCCCCTCCACGATCGTGACCCGGGCCGCCTGAAAACTCAGGACCCCCACCCCCACCATCACCCCGCAGAGCAGGAGCAACAGCCGACGCTGGAACATGCTGGGGATGAAACTTCGGATCATGCTCGCCGTCCGTGTGCTCGCAGACGAAACAAGGCGGCTATCGGACCGCCCGCTCATCTCTAGCATCGTACCTGCGCGACCCCGCCCACGAAAAAACGCCGCATCAGAAATCGCGGCGTTTCACAGTCCGACTTCTCCGCCCGCTCAGCCCTCGGGCTTATCCCTCACGCTTGTCCCGCGTGATCTGGGCGTAGGCGTTGTGGTTGTGGATCGACTCGTAGTTTTCGCTGTTGATCCGGTACCACACGATGTTGGCGTCGTCCTCGAGCGAGATGGCGAGATCTCGCACAATGTCTTCCACGAACTTGGGATTCTCGTACGCCGCCTCCGTCACGAACTTCTCGTCCGGACGCTTCAGAACCGCGTACACCTCCGTGGACGCCGCGTTCTCCAGGTGGCGAACCAGATCCTCGATCCACATGGGCGACTCGACGCGGACGCTCGCCTCGATCTCGCACCGCTGGTTGTGGGCGCCGTACTTGCTGATCTCCTTGGAGCACGGGCACAGACTCGTCGCCGGGGCCTTCACCGACATCACAAAGTCCTGGTGCGCGTTCGCCGTCACCATGAACTTCACTTTGTAATCCATCAGCCCCTTCGACTTGGTCACCGGGGCCTGCTTCTCGATGAAGTAGGTGAACTCCACCTCCAGGTGGGCATGGTCGGCGTTGAGCTTCTTCTTGATCTCCTGAGCGATCGTCGTGAAGGTCTCGGGCGTGAGCGGATGGGCGTACTCGTTGAGCACCTCCAGAAACCGGGACATGTGCGTCCCCTTCTGGTGGTGAGGCAGCGAGACATACATGTTCAGCGTGGCGACCGTCGGCTGTTCGCCGCCGCTCGGGGTTTTCAGCGTCAGCGGATAGGTCACGCCCTTGACCCCGACCTTGTCGATGGCCACCTGACGCTCATCGCGCGTGGCCTGGATGTCGGGCATGGGCTTGGATGACTGGTCGGACATGCAGATACCGTTTTGAGAGGATTGAATCATGAGAGCGGTTTCGCCGGATCCGGCGAAGCCGATGCAGCGGAAATCGGATCGCATCCGAATTTCCGCCAAACAATAGGAGCGTGACCCGTTCCGGCCAACCGCCGGACCGGAGGGCGAGGGAATACCACGACCTCGAATCGATTGGCGAACGGACACATCCACCTATATTCGAACTCAGGCCGAACGGGCGGCGGACAAGCGAGCCGCCGGCTCCGTCTGCCGGTCCACCATCGAGCGGGCCCACATCTCGCCCAATGGCGCACCCACGAGCACACCAGCCAGCCAGTCGAACGGGGTGATCAGGCCCAGCCCCGGCCATTGACCGGCGTACAAACGGGCCAGCGCATCTCCGCTCAACGCCATCTGAGAAACCAGAGGCCCGACCACCGCAAGGCAGAGCCCGCCGATCAGGATCGCGAGAATCGGTGCCCGCCCCGCCACCGATCGAGCGACCGCGCCTCCGGCAACGCCCGCCGCCACCGCCGCCGCGTATACCTGTCCCTGCAAAGGTGACTGCGCGATCAGCCACGCCGCCGCCGCGCCCGCCAGAGCCGCCGCCGCGCCCCCGATCGCCCAGTCCGCCGGCCGGGCCGGTTCGGTCGTTGCCACCTTCTTCAGGGGCTGATCCTGGAGCACATCGTCCTCCACCGGTCTGGCCCAGCGAACGATCGCCAGACAGCCCACGCTCAGCACGGCCGCGAAGATCGCCCCCTCCATCACCAACCCGGAGATCGGCGAAGCGTCTCCCGCATCCCGGATCAGAGCCGCCACCGTCCCGAACCGCCACGCCGGCCAGGTCAGCACCAGCCCGGCACAGATCAGTCCCAGTCGCAGATGTACGAATCGCCCGACCGCTACTCCGTACGCGATCGCGATCGCGACCACGACCAGCCCGACCAGCACACCCGTCACCGGGCTGGAAGCGGTCAGGGGGCTCGCGCTCTCCAATCCTGAGGAGGTGCGGAGACCGTCGGCCACAGCACCGGCGATCGGTCCGGCGACCAGCAGGGCCGCCGCCACGACCGCCCAGTCACGCGTCAGTTTGATCAATTCAGAACTCATATGCCCATCTTTAACCGATTTGCTCCCGCGCAGCGAGGCGCGCCTTGACCAGCCCGACCCGACAAGACGACACTCCGCCCATGCCCAGCCAATCCTCCACCCTCGATCCCTCGCCGGGCTCGCCGCTCGCCATCACCGGCGCCCGCATCGCCCCCTGGGAGCTCGAGCAGGTCGCTCTCCACCACCGCCGCCTCACGCTCTCCGGCGATGCCCTCGACCGAATCTCGCAGTCCAATTCCACGCTGCTCGATGCCATCGGCAAGGGAGTCGCCCTCTACGGCGTAAACACCGGTTTCGGCTCGCTGGCCCGCCAGCGGGTTCCCGATGCCGACCTCGCCGATGTCCAGCGCAACCTCCTCCGCTCCCACGCCGCCGGTGTCGGCGAGCCCCTCCCCGATCCTCTGGTTCGGGCGATGATGACCCTGCTCGCCTGCTCGCTCAGCCGGGGCCACTCCGGCGTGCGCCCCGTCGTGGTCCACACCCTCATCGACCTGCTCAACGCCGGGATCACTCCGATCGTCCCCGAAACCGGGTCCGTCGGCGCTTCGGGCGACCTCGCGCCGCTCGCCCACGCCTGCCTCCCGCTCATCGGGGAGGGCGAGGTCCGCGTCGGCTCCGACATCATGCCCGCTTCGCAGGCCATGAAACAGGCCGGCATCAAGCCCATAGAGCTCGGCCCCAAGGAAGGCCTCGCCCTCATCAACGGCACGCACCTCATGGCCGCCCGTGGCGCGCTGACCCTCGTCAGCATCCGACGCCTCATCGACGCGGCGATGTGCGCCGCCGCGATGTCCATCGACGCCACCCGCGCCACCGACTCGTTCCTCGACCCCCGCGTCCACACCATCCGCCAGCAGCCCGGCCAGCGCTCCGTCGCCGCCCGCCTGCGCGACCTGCTTCGCGGCTCAGAAATCATCCCCTCTCACCGCGACGACGATCCGCGCGTGCAGGACCCCTACTCTTTCCGCTGCACGCCTCAGGTCCTCGGCGCTGCGCTCGACCAGATCGAGCACGCCGCCCGCACGATCGAGCGCGAGCTCGAAGCCGTCACCGACAACCCGCTCATCTTCGATCGTTCGGATGACGAACCCGACGCGCGCACCGTCGTCTCGGCCGGAAACTTCCACGGCATGCCGCTGGCCATCGCGCTCGACACCGTCGCAATCTCCCTGTGCCACATCGCGGGCATGGCCGAACGGCGCGTCTTCTACATGCTCGCCGCTTCGGACCCGCAGAACCCCATCAACCCCCACCTCTCCCGCCACCCCGGTGTCGAATCGGGCTACATGATCACGCAGTACACCGCCGCCGCATGCTGCAACGAGATGATCACCCTCGCCACGCCCGCCAGCGTCTCCAACATCAGCACCTGCGCCGGCATGGAGGACTACAACTCCTTCGGCCCCCGTTCCGCGGCGAAAGCCGAGCGCTCGGCCGACCTCTGCCGCAAGGTCATCGCCATCGAGCTGCTCTGCGCCGCCGAGGCGCTCGAATACCAGCGCCCGCTCAAGTCGGGCGCTGGCGTCGAACGCGCCTTCGAGACCATCCGCTCGGTCGTCCCCCGCCTCCAGGAAGACCGCTCCCCGTCTGCCGACATCCGGGTCATCGAAAACCTCATCGCGACGGGAAGATTCGGCTGATATCTCCCGGTTCGGACGCACCACGGAATAACCAAACCTCGCCCACGATTCGATCCGCTCTCTCCTCCGCCAATCGAAGGAACCCGATGCACCTCACCACCGCGCTCGCCCTCGCCTGCTCCGCAGCCATTCTCGCCTCGGCCACCGGCTGCGCCACGTCGACCACCGACGAAACCGCCCCGGCCCAGTCTGCACAGGCCGCCATCGGCGCCCAGCCCGGAGACCGGATCGACCCGGCGAGCATCACCCTGCGAACCGCCACCGATACCCCCGTCCAGATGGACATGCTGCTCAAAGACGGCCCGATCGTTGTGGTCTTCTATCGCGGCAGTTGGTGCCCCTTCTGCGAGCAGGCCCTCGACGGCTGGGACGAGGCCATCGATGAACTGCACACCATCGGCGGCCGCCTCGTCGCCCTCACACCCGATGCCCCGAGCCGTGTCTCCGAAACGCTCGCCAAACAGGGCCTCGGCTTCACCGTCCTGTCCGATGCGAACGCCGAAGCGGCCCGCGCCCTGCGCGTGAACTTCATCGTCGACAGCGAAACCCGCCGCCGCTACCTCGGCTACGGCATCGACCTCGAACAATCCAACGCGAACGGTCTGTGGCAACTCCCCCACCCCGGCACCTTCATCATCGACACCGACGGCACCGTGCGGTACGCCAATGTCGATGCAGATTTCCGCGAGGGCCGAGCCGATCCCAGCGAAGTCATCGAGGCCTACCGCTCGATCGCGCTCGGCGACTGATCCTCAGGCAACCGGATCCCCGTCCCCAGCCGCGCGTTCGCCAGCTCGATCACCCGTCGCGTGTGCGAGAGCATCGAGAACCCCGTGGCGAACCGCACACCCTCCGCGCCGTACCGCGCGCGAAGCCCGTCATCTTCGATCAGCGTGCGGATCGCCTCAGCCAACGCGTTCGGGTCCCCCGGCTTGACCAGCACGCCGTTCACGCCATCACTGACCGACTCGGTGCACCCGATCACGCGCGACGCGACGACCGGAACGCCGCACGCCGCCGCTTCAATGTTCGTCCGTCCGAAGCTCTCGAACTTCGTCGAGTTCACAAAGATATCACTCGACGCCAGCATCCCCGGCACATCCTCAACCCACCCAACAAATCGGATGCGTCCCGAATCGAGCAGCCCGGCCTCACCCGCCTTCCGCTCCAGCGCCTCCCGGTCCTTGCCGTCACCGACGATGGTCAGCTCGAAGTCCATTCCACGCGTGTGCATCTGACCCGCCGCGTCGATGAGTGTCGCGATGTCCTTGTGATCCTCGTCGAGCCGCGACACGCTGATCAGGCGCACCGGGCCCGGCTCGCGCTCGCCGCTGCGGGGCCTGAACAGCGTGAGGTCCACCCCTTCCGACAGGTGAACCATCCGGTCTTTCAGCGCCGGAGCGCTCGCCAGCGCCTGTTCGTGCATCCCGACCGTGTTGTTCGTCGCCAGATAGCGGCCCTTCGGCCGCAGCGCGTAGAACGCCCGCTGCATCGCCTTGCCCGGTCGGCTCGGGGGAAGATGCATCGACTCCAGCAGCGGCACGCGGGTCATCGCCACCCCGAGCGCGAGACGCGTGTCCGGCGGCGCCTTGCCGGTGCACAGGCGAACCAGCGAAGGCCGGTGCCGCCGGATCGCCTTCCAGAGCGATACGGCGTCGATCGATTCCGGGACCGACACCCCCGGCGTGAAACCGTACTCCGCACCGATCCGCGCCAACCGCTCCGCAACGAACTCCGCGCCGGGCGACTCCGGGATGATGACCTCGATGCGCAGCCCGAGCCGCACCATCGCCGCGGCGTGCTCGGCCATGTACCGGGGCAGCCCACCGACGCCCACGCGATTGGCGATCAGCAGCACATCAACAGAACCATCAGCCGCGCTGACTCGCACGGGCTCGGCGTTCGATTTGGGAATCCGCGACTCGGGCATATACTCCGCCCAGTATATGAACCGCGACACCAAAGCCCCCGCCGTGACCTACGCCGACATCGAAGCCGCCGCGGCTCGCCTGCATGGCCACGCCAACCCGACACCCCTCCACACCTCCCGGACCCTCGACTCCATGCTTAGAGCGAGCGCGTTCTGCAAGTGCGAGAACTTCCAGCGCGTCGGCGCATTCAAATTCAGGGGCGCCTTCAACGCCATCTCCTGCCTCACCGACGACGAGCAACGCCGAGGCGTGCTCACCTACTCCTCCGGGAACCACGCCCAGGGCATCGCCCTCGCCGGAAACCTCCTCGGCGTCCCCACCACCATCATCATGCCGACCGATGCCCCGCCCGTGAAGATCGAGGCCACACGCGGCTACCTCGGGACCGGCAGCGAGGTCGTGCTCTACGACCGCAACCAGACCACGCGAGAAGAACTCGGCGAGCAGATCCGTGCCGAGCGCGGCCTCACCCTCATCCCGCCCTACGACCACCCCAAGGTCATCGCCGGACAGGGAACCGTCGCCAAGGAACTCATCGAGACCATGACCTCCGGAGGCGGAGCGCCGCCCGACATCCTCCTCGTCTGCTGCGGCGGGGGCGGGCTGCTCAGCGGGTGCGCGATCGCCACGAAAGCACTCGCCCCGAACTGCACCGTCATCGGCGTCGAACCCGAACTCGCCGACGACGCCACCCGCAGCTTCCGAACCGGCACGCTCCACACCGTGCACAACCCGCCAACCATCGCCGATGGCGCCCGCACGCCGTCGCTCGGCAGGTTCACCTTCCCGCTGGTCATGGACCATGTCGATGACATGCTGACCGTGAGCGAGCAGGAGATCGCCAGAGCCACGCTCTTCGCCATGGAACGCATGAAACTCGTCGTCGAGCCCAGCGGTGCGCTCGCGATGGCCGGAGCCATCAAACTCGCTCAAACCCAGCCGGATCAGGTTCAAGGCAAGCGCATCGGCATCGTCATCAGCGGCGGAAACATCGATCTCGCGATCATCCCCGAACTCCGCCGCCTCGCCGAGCAATTGTCGTGAGCCGTCTGCACAACGACGGCGTCCGCCGCTGCGCCTGGTGCACGGACGAAACCATCTACCGCGAGTACCACGACACCGAATGGGGCGTACCGGTCTACGACGATCAGCGCCTCTTCGGCATGCTCCAACTCGAAGGCGCACAGGCCGGACTGAGCTGGCTGACCATCCTCCGAAAGCGGGCCCGGTACGAAGAAGTTTTCCACGGCTTCGACATCGAGCGTTGCGCCAAGCTGACAGACCGCCAACTCGAAAAACTCCTCGAAGACCCCGGCATCGTCCGCAACCGCCTGAAGGTCTACGGCGTGCGCAGGAACGCACGCGCCGCCCTTGAGCTCATCGAGCGCGATGGCCCGTTCTCGGATTACCTCTGGTCCTTCGTCGGCGGTCAGCCCATCGTCAACCGACCCAAGAACATTAAGGACATCCGGGCTACTTCGCCCGAGTCCGACGCGATGAGCAAAGCCCTCAAGAAGGCCGGCTTCACCTTCGTCGGCTCGACCATCTGCTACGCCTTCATGCAGGCCGTCGGCATGGTCGACGACCACACCCAGGGCTGCTTCCGCAGCAAATGAAAACGCCCCGCCGATTCGGCGGGGCGTGAACGATTTCAGATTGCTCCGAACCCGATCAGTTCAGACCGAGCAGGGCTCCGACCTCGGGGCCGTACTTCACGAACAGACCGGCGAACACGACCGAAACGATCGAGATCAGCTTGATCAGGATGTTCAGGGCGGGGCCGGAAGTGTCCTTGAAGGGGTCGCCGACGGTGTCGCCCACGACGGTCGCCTTGTGGTCTTCCGAACCCTTACCGTAGACGATCGTCTTGCCCTTGCCCGCCGCGACGAACTCCTTGGCACGGTTCATGATCGCCTCGCGAACCTCGGCGGGAACCTTCGAGCTGTTGCCGGTTCCGGCGACCATCTCGTCGGCCGTCGTCTTGCCGTACGACTCGAGCAGCTTCTTGGCGTTGTCCCACGCGCCGCCCGCGTTCGCCATGAAGATGGCGACCGCGAAGCCGGAGGTCAGACCGCCGGCGAGCATGCCGACCACGCCGGGAACGCCGAGCACCAGACCGACGCCGATCGGGACCAGGATCGCCAGCAGCGACGGAACCACCATCTCCTTCTGAGCGCCAGCCGTCGAGATCGCGACGCAGTTGGCGTAGTCGGGGTAGTGGTGACCGTCGAGGTCGACGCCGTCACGGGGCCAGTTGTCCGGGTTCGCGAGGTCTTCCTCACTCATGCCGCCCTTGCGCAGCGCTTCGCGGATCTTCGCGAACTGGCGGCGGCACTCGCCCATCATCGCGTACGCCGCGCGACCCACCGCGTTCATCGTCAGAGCACAGAACAGGAAGGTCAGCAGCACACCGATGAACAGGCCGCCGAGCGTGCGCGGGTTCAGCGGGGTCACATCGTAGAACGAGAGCACATCGGTGATCTGGGCGTTGCCCGTCTTGATCACATTGAAGGACTTGGCGTGCGTGTGGTCGCCGTGGGGCATATCGATCGAAACGCTCACCACGCGGCTTTCCTGGACGGTCACGCCGTCCACCGGGGTCACCACGCCAACGGTGGTCCCCTTCTTCATCACCGTGTCGTAGTGATCGCCGGCGGTGAACTGCGTGCGATCGACGAGCATCGCGCCGTCGACATAGTCAGCGCCGTCAGTTCCCGCACCGGGGACGACGATCGCCCACTTGCCGTGGCCCTCGTACACCGCGTACGCCGAAGCATTCGCGGGAGCGGAGATTGAGGCCGCGTTGGCCTTCATGTACGACTGCGACTGCGTGGTGATCTGCACCTGAACGACCTGAATGAACGCCGCGAACAGCGCCAGAGCGGTCAGAGCCGCCGAGCCGATCGCAAAGCCCTTGCCGGTCGCCGCCGTGGTGTTGCCCAGCGAGTCGAGCATGTCGGTCCGCTCGCGCACGAACGGCGGCTGACCGGTCATCTCGGCGTTGCCGCCGGCGTTGTCGGCGATCGGGCCGTACGCGTCGGTCGCGAGGGTGATGCCCAGCGTGGAGAGCATGCCAACCGCGGCAATACCCACGCCGTACAGACCCATCAGGAAGTTCTCGCCGCCACCCGCGAAGGTGAACGCCGCGATGATCGCGACCACCACCGTCGCCAGCGAGGCCCAAGTGGACTTCATGCCCTCGGCGATGCCCGAGATGATCACGGTCGCCGGGCCGGTCAGCGCCTGCTGAGCGATCCGCTGCGTGGGCTTGTGCTCGTACGAGGTGTAGTACTCGGTCGCGTACGCGATCACATTGCCAGCCACCAGACCCGAGAGGATCGACAGACCGATGCCCCACCAGGTGAACGGCAGGTCGGCCGGCTGCTCGCCGCGCCCGAAGATGAACCACAGAATCGCGAACGCGAGCACCGCGATCATCGCCGAAGCGATGTACACGCCCTTGTGCAGGCCCTTCAGAAGCTGCGCGAAGGTCGCGTTCTCCTTGGCCTTCACCGTGAAGATGCCGACCACCGAGCACAGGATGCCCACACCGGCGATCGCCATCGGAGCCGCAACCAGACCGAACGCGAGCTTCGTCGCGCCGCTGGCAAGGCCCATCGTGAACGCCGCCGCGGCACCGAGCGCCATCGTCGCGAGAATCGAACCGTAGTACGACTCGTAAAGGTCAGCACCCATGCCCGCCACATCGCCGACATTGTCACCGACATTGTCGGCGATGGTCGCGGGGTTGCGGGGGTCGTCCTCGGGGATACCGGCCTCGACCTTGCCGACCAGGTCAGCACCGACATCCGCCGCCTTGGTGTAGATACCGCCGCCGATACGCGCAAACAGCGCCTGCGTCGACGCACCCATGCCGAAACTCAGCATGACCGTCGTCAGCGTGGTGATCATGTCGAACGCGCCGATCGCGTTGAAGATGAAGAACCACAGCGAGATGTCGAGAAGAGCAAAGCCCACCACGACCAGGCCCATCACCGCGCCCGAGCGGAACGCCACCTTCAGACCGCTGTTCAGCGAGTCCTTCGCGGCGAACGCCGTACGGGCCGAAGCGTCGGTCGCCATCTTCATGCCGAACCAGCCGCACAGGCCGGAGAAAAGACCCGCAACCAGCACGCCGACCATCGACCACGCGTTCTGCAGGCCCAGGAAGGTCATCAGCCCCAGGAACAGGAGCAGCGCCACAAAGACGATCGCGATCACCCGGTACTGACGCGTCAGATACGCCATCGCACCTTCACGCACCGCCTGGGCGATGCGGATCATGTCCGGCTCGCCCTCAGAATAGGCCATCACCGATTTGCGGAACACGAACGCCATCACCAGCGCGACGATCGCACCCAGCGGGGCAAGCCAGTACGCCGGATGGATTTCGCTCACGGCAGCGAGAGACTGCAGACTCAGCATGTTCACCTCTTGGACTCCTGAAATGTACTTTCGCCGGTTGCCTGATCGGGGAAAAGGCGCTCAGCCGCGGCAGAAGCCAGCGCTGAACCCAAAGCCCGACCCGAACCGCACACTCGGCTCGGGATTCGATCAGGCAGACTGCGAATCATCGGGTTGTGGGTGCCGCAACGGAACACCGAAGCACCGTCCGGGCACCGGACGACGGACGAACTTGGGCGGGCAGTCTAACGATATTTTCACCGCTTTGGCCCATTTCGGGCGGAAATCTGGCCCCGACCCGACGATTTTCCACAACGATCAATCGCCCGCAGAATCGCCATCGCAAAACGACAAAGCCGCCCAACGGGGCGGCTCATCCATACCGGGCTTCGCTCGCATATCAGCGTGCGCTGACCGGACGCGCAGCACGCCGGCGGGCGCGACGCTTGCGCTCGCTGGGCTTCTCGTAGAACGCCCGCTTCTTCACATCCTTCGTGAGGCCTTCCTTCTCGCAGAGCTTCTTGAATCGACGCATCAACTGCTCGACGCTCTCGCCGCCTCTGGACTTGATCCGGATCGCCATATCGTGTCTATCCTCGTGCTGCGTCGGAACCGGAACACCGATCCCGCGCGGTCTGCCCGGTCAGGCCGGGTGGTCTGGTCATTCGAGCCGAATAGTATGCCGTCCCTCCGACCGTTCTGCAACTCCCCCACCTCCCGACCCGGCTCGCCATGCACCTCATCGTCGATGCATTCAATGTGCTGCACGCCTGGGCGACCGGCCCCTCATCCGGGGGGTCAACCGAGGTCGGGTCGCTCGCGGGCCTGATCGGCCAGAGCCGCTACGGGTCAGGTCGCGTCTCCATCGTCTGCGATGGAGCCCCATTTCCCATACACAACCATGACAAATCCCACTCCATCCGTATCCTCTTCGCCGGAGGGGGCAAAGAAGCCGATCCCGTCATCGAATCGCTGATCTCCCGCGACAACGCCCCCCGCCGACTCACCGTCGCCAGTTCCGATCGCCGCCTTCAGAAAGCGGCACGAAAGCGCGGATCCCGATCCCTCACCAGCGAGGCCTTCCTCAGCCAGATCATCCGCGACAGCGCCACCCCGGCTGCCAAACCGCTCAGACCACCCTTCGCCAGCAAAACCCCGCTGTCCCCCGAATCGGTCCAGCAGTGGCTCGCCGAATTCGACATCTCCGCCGATTTCGCCAGCCCATCCGCTTCAAAACCACCGACCACACCGCGGCGTAATCCGACTCCCTCACCCAAACCCTCGCATCCCAAACACCCCCGCTCGAACACTCCGCCCCATGCTCCGCCCCCGTCCGACCCTCTTCTGCGGGAAGCGCTCGAACATTGGCAGGGCCGCCTCTCCGCCGCAGACCTCGATATGGCCCGTTGGCTCGACGAAAACCGGCCATCCTGACCTACTTTTCTCTCGCCGAGTTGCGTGGAGCGCCCCCCACTGCCTACGCTCGCGGCACATGAACGCTCCCAATCCCAATTCCGGCAAGTCCAACGCCGACGACAACCCGAACGCAGACCGCCAGACGGCCCAATCCAGCCGCACCAAGCCCGCCAACCGCGAGCAGGCCCTCGGCGTGTCCCGCAAACCCGCCGAAGACGGACAGACCACCAACATCAGTCCCGAGGCCGAGGAACAGGCCCGCGTCTTCGCCTTCGCCGCCGCCGCGTCCCTCAAAGACGACAAGTGCGAGGACATCCTCGTGCTGGACCTCAGGGGCCGCTCCCAGGTCACCGACTTCTTCGTCATCGCCAGCGGCACCTCCGAAGTCCAGATGCGCTCCTCCTGCGAGGCCGTCATGAAGCTCGGCAAGGAGCACGGCTTCAACGCGCACACCAACAACCTCCGCGAGGGCGATTCCGAGTGGTTCCTCATCGACTTCGTTGATGTCGTCGTCCATGTCTTCGAGCCCGACACCCGCATCTACTACGACCTCGAAATGCTCTGGGGCGACGCTCCCCGCATGGACTGGGACGGCGAAGGCGGCAACGCCCGCAACCGCGCCAACCTCCGCCAGGACGAGAAACCCTCCGCCTCCGACGACTGACCCACCCATCACAGCCACTTAGGGCCAGCGGGTACACTCCTGATCCATGGTCCGAGGCATCTCGCTTGCCAACAAGTGCCTCCTGCTCTTCAGCATCGCTGTCCTGGCGATCGTCTCCGTCGCGTTGATCGTCCCGTGGCTGCGCCTCGCCGAGATCATCGACGACGCACAGGTCGAAACCTCGCGCCAGCTCACCTCGCTCTACCGCTCCGCTTCGCCCGACGATCCCGCCCAGCCCCGCCCAGCCGCCGAGTTCGGCACCGTCACCGTCTACTCGCCCGAAGACTGGGCCACCCTCGTGCTCAGCCGCGAGGACGAACGCGAATTCAAACGCGCTGCTCGGCGCACCCTCACACCCGAGCTCGAGGGCCTGCCCGCAACAGCCCCCGAAAGCAGCGAATACTTCCAGATCATCCGCGAGGATGCAGCGCGACGCTACGACTACGCCAGGGCATTCCGCGATCAGAACGGCGACCTCCATCGCGTCGTCGTCCTCTCTCGCCTCTCCGAGATCGCCGAAAGCCAGATCTTCGTCAACCGCATGCTCCTCGTCGCATCGGGCCTGCTCGCCTCCGCCGTCGCCGTCGCCGTCTTCTACATCATCACCACCCGCATCATCCTCAGCCCCGTCCGCGAACTGCGCGACACCGCCGAACTCGTCCGCGAGGGCAACCTCAACATCCGATCCGATATCCGCACCCGCGACGAGTTCCAGGAACTCTCCGACACCTTCAACGACATGCTCGAGGCGATCTCCAAGCAGCAGAACCAGCTCCGCGCCATCAACACCTCCCTCGACCTCAAGCTCACCGAAATGGCCGAGGCCAACATCGCCCTCTTCGAAGCCGCCAAGCTCAAGGGCGAGTTCCTCGCCAATGTCAGCCACGAACTCCGCACCCCGCTGAACTCCATCATCGGTTTCGCGGAGATCCTCCAGGACATCGTCCGCAGCGAGCGCGACGCCGAAACCCTCAGACCCCCCACCCCCGAACAGCTCGCCAAACGCCAGCGCTACACCGACCACATCGTGACCGCAGGCCGCTCCCTGCTCGAAATGATCAACGAGCTGCTCACCATGGCCAAGCTCGAAGCCGGGCGCATGGAACTCAACATCCGCCCCGTCAACATCCCCGACCTCTGCGAGGCCCTGCTCGCGCTCATCCGCCCGCTCGCCGAGAAGAAACAGATCGACCTCAACCTCCAGCTCGGCCACTCCCAGCTCCCCTCCTACTCCGGCAAGCCCGGCGCCGACATCCCGATCATCAAAACCGACCCGCAGAAGCTCCAGCAGATCATCTTCAACTTCCTCAGCAACGCCGTGAAGTTCACGCCCGACAGCGGACGAGTCACCCTCCGAGCCGAGCGCATCGTCTCCGCCGACGGCTCACCGCGCGTGCGCATGAGCGTCCTCGACACCGGACCCGGCATCCCGCTGAATCAGCAGCAGCAGATCTTCGAGAAGTTCCGCCAGCTCGACAGCGGCCACACCAAAGCCGCCGCAGGTACCGGACTCGGCCTCGCCATCGCCCGCCAGTTCGCCGAGATGCTCCGGGGCGAGATCCACCTCGTCAGCGAAGAGGGCCGCGGCTCCATGTTCAGCGTCGTCATCCCCGTCGAGTTCGACCCGGACAAGCCCACCGAAACCCAGCAGGCAGTCGCCGAAGCCGAACGCCTCGCCGGTCGCAACTGATCGCTCACCACCGGCGCCGCCCCGATTCCAGCATCACCGCGTTCGGATGGTGCCGCACCTCGCGCTTCCCGTCCTCGCCAACATCGATCGCGATCAGGTCGATCCGCACCGTCCGCCCCCGCCATCTCTTGCGCCGGATCAGATCCTGCGCGATCGACCGCAATTTGTTTCGTTTCGCGCGGTTGAGCGCAAGTTCGGGCGCCACCGCCGGGCGATCCCCGCCCGCCGCCGCACTCCGCGTCTTCACCTCGACGATCACGATCGTCCGCCGGTCCGGCGCCAGGCAGAGCAGATCCACCTCGCCCACCGGCGTGCGCAGATTCCTCCGAAGAACTTTGTACCCCTTCGACCGCAGATACCGCGCCGCCGCCCGCTCGCCCCCAGCCCCGGTCCGCAGGTGACCCGGTCTGCCCGGCCCCTTCCATCCGCCCCGCAGCTTCGCGATAAGCGCCGAAGCAGACAGCATCACCAATCCGATGACCCCTCAGGACCGAGGTACCGGTCGATCGCGAACTGGATCAGCCGGTCGCGCATCTCCCCGAGCTGCTGCTCGGTCATCGCCGAAGTGCCGAACAGCCGCTGGAAGTAGCGAGCGCGTTCCTGCTGCTCACGCTCGCTGCGGATCGCCTGCTCGATGCGGTTCTGCGCGTCGTACAGCGAAACCGCCTCTGGCGTCTCGATGTCCTCCAGCCACAGCCACCACACCGCCCCGGAAAACTCGATCGGCTCGCTGATCTGCCCCACGCTCAGGCCCGTCGCCGGATCGTTCAGCTCCGCGGGCCCGAAGAACTCCGCCGCCGCCAGCCCATCCGGACCAAGCTCCATCTCAATCAAACCGCCCTCAGCACTCCGGAATGTCGTGCGCTCCGCGATCAACGAAGCCCGATCCGAGCCGCGCACGCCCTCGAGCGCACGCCCAACCGCCTCGCGATCCGCCGGGTCCACACGCAGCACACGCAGCTTCGCCGTCGACGGCGGCTGGAAAATCTCAAGGTTCTGCTCGTAGTACCGCCGGATATCCCGCCAGCTCACCTGCACCTTCCGCGTCACCTCGCGCCGAAGCTGCTCGAACACGATCTCCCGGTTGAACTGCTCCTGCGCCTTGCCCCGCAGCGAAACATTCTCCTGATCGCGCAGCCGCTCGTCCGCACGCGCCGCCGATCCCAGATCCCGGTCGATGATCCCCTGCTGGATCTGCTCGATGAACGAAAACAGCCCAACCCGCTCATCGAAAGTCAGGTCCGCGTTGAACTCCGCGATCAGAAGCTCATCGCGAATCCGCTCCAGAAGCTGGTTCTGAATCAGTTGCGACGCGGTCCGGATCCACTCCTCCCGACCCTTCTCGATCGCTTCCGCGCGAAGAATGTCATCCAGCGAACTCAAAAACGCCGCGGCGTACACCGGCCTCCCGTTGATCTGACCCACCATCTCATCGATGACGATCTCGTTCTCGCCTCTGGCGACAACCACCGGTCGCTCCCCACCTCCGGCGGCTGGCTCGACCGGTGTTTGCCCCGGCTCACCCGGATCCCCACCGCTCGGAACAGGCCCGCGGATCTCCGCCGGCCGTCCAACCAGCATCATCACATCCCGTTCACCCCCCCGTGCCTCCTGAGCGCTGATCACGCGAGGACGCGCCGCATCCTCAGCCCGCGTCTGCTCCGGCTCGACCGGAACCGCGTCCGCCTCACCAGCGGCCTGAAAATCGTTCGGCGTGACCTGCTGCGTCGCGATGCTCCCCACCGGGGCAGTACCCCCGCACCCCGACACAATCAGAGGAGCAACCCCCGCCGACACGATCCACACGCCCCCGCGCAGCATCCCCAGCCGTACCGTCTTCCGCGGTTCATCCATGACCACTGCCCTCCGTGCCTCCGGCACTCTCAGGAACATTCGCCCGCCGATGGTACAGCAACCCGCCGCACGGATCTCCCCCGATTCGCACCCCATCGGGTCGAAAACCACCGCCAAACTGATAGACTTCCTCAAGAACAATCACTGTACGACGAGAACCGCGAGCCCCGAAAGGACCGCGACATGGCCGATCAATCCGGCGAAGCACCCAAACTGATCATCGACTCCGACTGGAAGAGCGAGGCCCAGGCCGAGCGCGAGAAGCTCGCCGAGGCGGAAAAGCAGGCCGCAGACCAGCCCGGCGGTCCCGGCGACGGCGAGATGCCCGAGGCCGATTTCCGTGGCCTCATGGGCATGCTCGCCACGCAGGCCCTGATGTACATGGGCGGCATCGCCGACCCCAGCACCGGCAAGCCCGTCTTCGACCCCATGTACGCCCAGCACATGATCGACCTGCTCGGTGTCCTCGAAGACAAGACCAAGGGCAACCTCACCGAAGAGGAAGCCGGCGAGATCTCCGGCGTCCTCCACGAGCTCCGCAGCCGCTTCGTCGAACTCATGCAGATCGTCGCCCGCCAGCAGGCCGCCGGCGGCAAGGGCCAACCCGGTGGACCGACCGGCCCCATGCCCCCGCAGGGCTGAACCGCACAGATCTGAGACCCGGTCTCATCTGACGACTCCTCCGATCCCGATTCCCACCCCCGCCTCAGGGCGGTGTATCACTGGCGGCTCACCGCCGACAACGCAGCACCCGGCACCCATCGCCGGGTTCACAAGGAACACGATGCCGTGACGAACAACCAGTCATTCATGAACAAGCATCACTTCTTGCTCCGCCGCCTCCACAGTCTCACCGGCATCGTTCCCATCGGCGTCTTCCTCATGGCGCACCTCACGACCAACTCCACCATCCTCTGGGGAGCCATCAACGGCCGCGCCACCCACTCCATGGACCCGGATGTCGTCGCCGGCGTCGGCAAAACCACCGCCCGCCAGGTCGGCACCTTCCAGCACGAGGTCGCCTTCATCAACGAGTCGGTCCCGTTCCTGATCCTCATCGAGATCACGCTGTGGCTCTCGATCGCCTTCCACGCCATCCTCGGCGTCTACTACGCAAAGACCGGCAGATCCAACACGAAGCACTACGAGTACCAGAGCAACTGGCGCTACGCCCTCCAGCGCATCTCCGGCTATGTCGGCATCTTCTTCATCCTCTACCACATCGCCACCCTGCGCTGGGGCTGGACCTTCCTCGTGCCCGGCGGCACCAAGTGGGACTACGAGTTCGCCTCCTCCACCCTCGCCATGGCCCTCAAGGGCTCCGAATCCGGCGACTGGACCGGCATGGGCGTCGTCGTCTCCCTCTTCTACCTCGTCGGCGTCTCGCTGCTGGTCTTCCACTTCGCCAACGGCCTCTGGACCGCCGCGATCACCTGGGGCCTCACCATTACCGCCAGGGCCCAGCGCAACTGGGGGTATGTCTGCGCAGCGCTTGGGGCAGGTCTCATGGCCGCCGGATGGGGTGCGCTCTTCGGCTTCCTGTTCCTCGATGTCCAGGCCGCCAACGATATAGAGACCGAAATGCTCCGCAAGAAAAACGCCGACATCATCCAACCCGCCCCCTCGAACGAACGCGAACCAGAGGCCCTCCTCCCGTCCGCGACCCTCGAACTCGCCTCCGCCTGATCCGGACCACCGGAAACACAAGGACTCGATACCCATGGTCTCACCCTCAGCACAGCAGCGCGTCATCGTCGTCGGCGGCGGCCTCGCCGGCCTCGCCGCGACCATCCGCATCGCCGAATCCGGCGTCCCCGTCGACCTCTTCTCGCTCGTCCCCGTCAAGCGCTCCCACTCCGTCTGCGCGCAGGGCGGCATCAACGCCTGCAACAAAATCGCCCGCCAGCAGGGCTACTCCGAGTACGAGCACTTCGACGAAACGCTCTACGGCGGCGACTTCCTCCAGCACCAGCCGCCCGTCTACGAAATGGCCCAGTGGGCGCCCAAGGTCATCGACCTCTTCGACCGCATGGGCGTCCCCTTCAACCGCACCGAGGAAGGCCAGCGAGCCCTCCGCCTCTTCGGCGGTTCCCTCTACAAGCGCACCCACTACTCCGGTGCCACCACCGGCCAGCAGCTCATGTACGCCCTCGACGAGCAGACCCGGCGCTACGAAGCCGAGGGCCTCGTCAACAAGTACGAGTTCTGGGAATTCCTCCGTCCGCTGATGGACGACCACGGCGTGTGCTGCGGCATCGTCGCCCAGGACCTGCGCACCATGCAGATCCGCGCCTTCCGGGGCGACGCCGTCGTCATGGCCACCGGCGGACCCGGCCTCGTCTTCGGCAAGTCCACCAACTCCGTCATGTGCACCGGCGCCGCCGCCAGCCGCTGCTACCAGGCCGGCGCGAAGTACGCCAACCCCGAGTTCATCCAGGTCCACCCCACCGCCATCCCCGGCGCCGACAAGCTCCGCCTCATGTCCGAGTCCGCGCGAGGCGAGGGCGGACGCGTCTGGGTGCCGGCGAAGAAAGACGCCGAAGGCCGCTGGCAGCCCCACCCCGAATCCGGGCGCGATCCCCGCAAGATCCCCACCGAAGAACGCTGGTACTTCCTCGAAGAGAAGTACCCCGCCTACGGCAACATCGTCCCCCGCGACATCGCCACCCGCGAAATCTTCGACACCTGCATGAAGGGATTCGGCGTCGGCGGCGGCAACATGGTCTACCTCGACCTCTCCCACAAGTCCCGCGAAGAGCTCGAAACCAAACTCGGCGGCATCATCGAGATCTACCGCAAGTTCGTCGGCGAAGACCCCGTCGAAGTCCCCATGAAGATCTTCCCCGGCGTCCACTACTCCATGGGCGGCCTCTGGACCCAGTACACTCCCAACCGCCAGTACGACGAGATCGCAAAGAAACTGCGCGAACTCAACGACCCCATCGAGCAGCGCAACCTCCCGATCCAGAAGCGCAACAACGAGATTCTCCAGCGCAACTACGAGATCGATCAGGAAATCGCCGCGCTCCGCGACAAGGGCGGAAACGACGACAGGATCCAGCAGCTCGAAGAATCGAAGCAGACCCCTCAGAAACTCGATCCCTATGTCTCCCTCGCCGACCTGCACGGCAAGGACGCGCTGCCCGTCGGCATGAACCCCGATGCACCCAACAACATGATGACCAACATCCCGGGGCTCTACGCCTTCGGCGAGGTCAACTACCAGTACCACGGCGGCACACGCCTCGGCGCCAACGCCCTGCTCAGCTGCACCTTCGACGGCCTCTTCTGCGGCCGCAGCGTCGTCAACTTCGTCCGCGAACGCGCGCACTCCCCCGCCGCTTCGCTCCCCGCCTCCATCTTCGAAAAGGGCGTCGAGACCGAAGAGAACCTGATGAAGAAACTCGTCGAGTCTTCCGGAGGCGAGAACCCCTACGAGATCGCCAAGGAACTCGGCCTCGAAATGACCGCCAGCTCCACCGTCATCAAGACCGGCCCGCGCCTCGAACAATCCCTCAACAAGCTCGATGAACTCCGCGACCGCTACTCCCGCATCTCCCTCTCCGACAGCGGCTTCTGGACCAACCAGAACCTCTCGTGGGCCCGCGCCGTCGGCGACATGATCGCCCTCGCCGATCCCATCGTCCGGGGCGGGCTCGCCCGCGAGGAGTCCCGCGGCTCGCACTACCGCACCGACTTCCTCGGCCGCGACGACTCCCGCTTCCTCAAGACCACCGTAGCCGAGTTCGATCCCTCCACCGGCCGCTCGAAGATCAGCTTCGAAGAGATCGAGCGCGGCCTCGTCGGCCCGCGCGTCCGCGACTACTCCACCACCAAGAAGTCGAAGCCCGCGATCTCGGGCCCCACCACCGCGTCCGATCCCAAGGACGCACCCCGCACCTCCGACCCCAACGCCGACGCCTCCGGAGCACGCGACATGCGCACTCCCGGCGCCTCCGAAAAGGTGAGCAGCTAAACCATGATCCAGCCAAACTCCGATACCGAACTCGCCACCGACACCAGGGGCCACGCCGCAAACGGCAAAGGCCCCGCCGGCTCCCGCTCCATCCGCGTTCGCATCAAACGCGCCGACGGACACAAGAAAAATGTCCGCTGGGAGGAGTACAAGGTCGACATCCCCGCCTCCGGCGAACGCGACGGCGCGATCAATGTCATCGCCTGCCTCCAGCAGATCGCCTCCAACCCCACCACCACCGACGGAACCCGCTCCACCCCCGTCGCCTACGAGTCCGGCTGCCTCGAAGAGGTCTGCGGCTCCTGCACCATGGTCATCAACGGCAAAGTCCGTCAGGCCTGCTCCTGCCTCATCGATGATTACGCACCAAACGACGGCGACACCATCACGCTCGAACCCATGAGCAAGTTCCCCGTCATCCGTGACCTCTGGGTCGATCGCAGCCGCCTTTTCAACGACCTCAAAACAATTCGCGCCTGGGTCCCCATCGACGGAACCTACGACCTCGGCGAAGGCCCCGAGGAAACCCCCGAAGAGCAGCAGACCCGCTACAAGCTCAGCACATGCATGTCCTGCGGCTGCTGCCTCGAGGCCTGCCCCCAGTACCTCCTCGAGGAAGAAGCCGCCGACGACACCAAGATCCACCAGGGCTTCGTCGGCGCTGCCGTGCTCTCCCAGGCCCGCTACTTCAACATGCACGAAACCGGCAAGGCCTACAAGAAGCAGCGCCTCGACACACTCGCCGGACCCGGCGGCGTCAACGACTGCGGCAACGCGCAGAACTGCGTCAAGGTCTGCCCCAAGGAAATCCCCCTCACCGAGTCCATCGCCGTCGTCGGGCGACAGGTCACCCTGCACCGCATCAAGGAGTTCTTCTCCGGCCGATAAGCCGGGAACAACCACGACTTCCAACCGTCGGCCGGGTGAACACCCCGGCCGATCTGCTTTCCGCCACGCAGCGCCCATACAGTGCAGCCAGCCACCGATACGATGGTAACCCCGGTTCCGGCAACAACGCCCCACCGCGATGAAGGAGAGCATCACCCATGACCGACGCATCGACCACGACCATGCCCACCCGCCGCGGCGGAAGTCTCATCACCGTCGTCATCGCGCTCGTCCTCATCGGTGCCGCCGCAATCGTCATCATGATTGATCCCGCTCCCAAGTCCGCCTTGGACGCGGCAGAGACCACACAACCTGCGCCGGCCCCGGCCCAAGCCGACGCCGCGACTCAGCCCACGAGCGCCCCGCCCCCCTCCACCGTGCGCCAACCCGCACCGACCCCCACCGACCGAGCCCAGCGCCCCGTCGATCCACCCGTCGTCCTCGACCGCGACACCGTCGATTTCGGCTATGTGCTCGTCGGCGAAACCGTCGTCGAAGAAGTCGTCCTCTTCAACAGCGCCGACTTCCCGCTCAATGTCGAGCGCCTCCACACCGCCTGCCCCTGCACCGTGGTGGATATCTCGCCGCGTCAGATCGCCCCCGGCACCGCCGCCGTCCTGACCATGACCTACACCGCCCAGGGCTACCCCCATGTCGCGCCCCGTCGATCCACCCGCGTCCAGCTCGCCGAATACCCCGGCAAGATGGTCACGATCTACACCCACGCCAGCGTCGGCCGCGAAATCCGCATCAACTCCGATCGCAGCCCCACGATCAGCGAGATGAGCGGCGAGATCCGTGTCGAAAGCTACGACCAGCAGCCCTTCAGCATCCTCTTGGTCGACGGCCGCACACCCGACTTCGTCGACTTCGATCCCGACTCAGACGCGCCGCGATCGAACTACCTCGTCCGCTACGACTTCCAGTCCACCCGGCCCAGCGGCATGGCACCCCGCGCCCTCCACATCGTCACCGACCGCGCCACCGATCCCATGGCCGACATCCAGGTCCGCATGCCCGCAAACCTCGTCGACCACGCCACATCGCAGCCGCTCTCCTGGCTCCCCGAGCATCCCCTGATCCACCTCGGTCCGCTCACCACCCCCGGCCAGACCGTCGAACGGACCGTCCTCCTGCTGCGCACCCGCCCCGAAGGCATCGAGCAGCTCGTCGCCACCCTCGAACCCGCCTCCACACCCTCCCTCATCGGAACCGACACCGCAGACCAGCGATCCGGCAATACCGCCGTGACCGCCGAAATCGTCTCGGTCGAGCAGGGCACCAAGTCCGCCCGCGACTACCTCGTCACCATTCGCTTCCAGTTCCAGGGCGACATCCCCCCCGGCCTCCACCACGATCAGTTGACCCTCGCCACCCCGAACGGAAACTTTACACAGCTCGATGTCGTCACCTTCGTCCCGGACGATGAGTGAGACTCTGGGGCGACATGAAGACTTTCCGGGCCTGAATCCGAACGATTCCGCAGAAACCCTTGCCCCCACAGCATTTACGGTGAATGATGAACACATGACCTCGATCCGCCGCCGCGTCCGCGCTGCGGCTGATGGTATCGTGTCACGATTCCGATAAAGTCTGTTGCCGCTCAACGCAAACGCGGCACAACCAATTGCGGCCCGATCGTGGTGGAGAACGAAAGATGCACGACGCACACTCGATGAACATCGCCGAAGCACATACCTTCCGCGCTTCCCTGCACGACCTCTCGCGATTCGAATCCCTCGAGCGCCGCGTCCTGCTCGCAGGCGACCTCACCTTCATCCAGTGGTTCGAGGCCGACGACCGCGGCAATGTCGTCCTCCAGATGTCCCAGGCCCTCGACGGCAACACCGTCAACTCCTCCTCCGTACAGATCCTCCTCGCCGGACCCGACGGCCTCCTCGGTACCGCCGACGACATCGTCGCCGATGTCGTCGTCTCTTACGACTCGCTCACCAACCAGATCATCATCGACGGCGACTTCGACCAGTCCACCCGCTACGCCATCCGCGTCGACGGCGACCAGATCCGTGACTTCAAGGGCGACTTCATCGACGCCGAGTTCATGGGCATGGGCAACGAAACCGGAGACGGCGTCGCCGGAGGCGAGTTCCTCGTCTTCACCCGCCCGCCCGCCGAAGACCTCATCGCACGCATCGAAACCGTCTTCGGCAACATCGACATCATCCTCTTCCGCGAAACCACACCCGTCACCGTCGCCAACTTCCTGAACTACGCACAGTCCGGACGCTACGACGAAACCTTCTTCCACCGCCTCGTCGAGGACTTCGTCCTCCAGGGCGGCGGCTTCCTCGCCGACGAAGACTTCACGGCCATCGACACCGATCCACCGATCATCAACGAGTTCAACCTCTCGAACCTCTTCGGCACCATCGCCATGGCCAAACTCGGCGGCGATCCGAACTCCGCCACCAGCCAGTTCTTCTTCAACCTCGCCGACAACTCCGAGAACCTCGACAACCAGAACGGCGGCTTCACCGTCTTCGGAGAGATCACACCCGAATCCTTCGATGTCCTCGCCGCCCTCGCCGGGCTCACCACCGTCAACGCCACCGGACAGGGCGGCGGCGCGTTCTCCGAAGTCCCCGTCGTCGATCCCGACGCCGTCGACGGCGACCTCACCCGCGATGATCTCGTCGTCATCACCCGCGTCTCCATCCTTCAGGATGTCTCCGCACAGCCATTCCAGCAGCTCGGCACCGAGAACACCGAGGTCTTCTCCTCCAACTTCGCCGGCAACACCTCCAAGGTCTACATCTACGACCTCGACGGGCTCAACACCGGCAACATCTCCGACTTCGTCCGCGTCATCTTCAGCCCCAACAGCAACGCCGTGCAGTCCATCGTCATCTACGACGGCTTCGAAGGACGCATCGGCATCTCCATCGCCGACGCCAACAGCGTCGGCGTCATTCACGACCTGCGCACCACCCAGCAGGGCCAGCTCGCCTTCATCGCCTCCAACGCCGTCATCGGATCCATCTTCCTCCGCCAGTCCGTCGTCGGCATGGACCTCGCCGGCTTCACCCTCGCCGGCGGTATCCAGATCGACGAAGACCCCGCCCGCACCGGCAGGCCCTCGAACAACCTCCTCGGCCTCTATGTCGAGGACTCGTTCGTCGGCAGCGTGACCATCCTCGGCAATGTCGAGGCCGACATCGTCCTCGAAGGCGGCACACGCCTCATCCGCGTCATCGGCCAGACCACCAACGCCGACTTCCGCATCGGCATCGCCGGGGTCAGCGCCCTCCCCAACCCGCCCGCCGTCACCAACCTCGTCCTCGGCAGCGTCGACAACGCCGGAGTTTCCAGCGCCATCCCCCTCGGACTCGTCCAGGCAACCAACTGGACCAACTCCGACGCCGACATCGCCTCCATCGTCGCCCCAACCATCCAGCGGCTCTTCGTCCTCGGCAATCCCGCCCAGAACCTCCCCGGCGACCTCGAAGCCAATGTCCGCCTCACCGGCTCGAACGACTCACCCTTCTCGCTCATCTCCGCCTTCGTACGAGGCACCGTCTTCGGTTCCGAATGGGACATCCAGGGCCACACCAACCTCGTCCAGTTCCCCGGCGGCATCATCAACACCACCGCCAACTTCGCCGGCGACCTCCGCAACTTCCTCGTCGGCGGCGTCGTCGGATCCACCATCGACATCGCCGGAGATGTCATCACCGTCCGTGCCTTCGACTGGCAGGCGTCCTTCCTGACCGCTCAGGGCTCCGTCCGCAACTTCCTCGTCCTCAGCAACCCCGCCGCCGGACTCGCCGGAAACTTCAGCGGCGAAGTCGTCCTCAACAACTCACAGTCCGACATCCCGACCTTCCGCGTGCAGGTCAACGGCGAAGCCACCGGCTCCATCGCCGTCGGCGGCAACATGTACAACGCCTACTTCGTCGGCAACACCGACGACTTCACCTTCATCGGCGGACGCGATTTCTGGAATGTCTACTTCTACGGCAGCTCCAACGAGACCACCGTCGAAGCCATCAACATCAACGGCGTCCTCCGCACCGGCGAATTCACCGAAGGACGCATCGGAACCAACAACCTCAACCGCTGGGTCTCGCTCGGCAGCGTCTCCGGCGACATGGAACTCCGCGAGGCCGTCTTCATCGCCATCTACGGCGACGCCTCCTTCGAGCTCTTCTCCAACCGCGTCGGAACCATGCATGTCTTGGGCAATGTCAGCGGCAGCGTCTGGAACTTCGAAGGCACCGCAACCTCCGGCACCAGCAGCATCGGAACCCTCTATGTCAGAGACGCGATCCAGGACTCGGTCATCACCGCCGACCGCAACATCGGAAGCATCACCGCAACCCACATGTTCAACTCCGAGCTCTATGTCGGTGCCCCCGAAGGCCAGTTCGGCCTCCCCGACTCGCCCGACGGCATGAACCTCGACGCCACCATCGGCTCGATACGCATCACCGGCATCGCCGGCGCGGGCATCGATTCGTTCGTCAACAGCTTCATCGTCGCCGGACGCATCGACACCGCTTTCATCTTCCGCCCGCAGACCAGCAACTTCGGCACGCCATTCGGCATCGCCGCGGGTTCCATCGGTCGCATCACCACCGTCTTCCCGACCTTCACCGTCGATCGCATGAACCCCGCGTCCATCCTGCCCCAGGGCGACTACCAGGTCCGCATCGGATTCGCCGTGCCCGCCTGATCCCGCTCATCACAACCGCACCCCCCACCAACCGCCGCGACCGCGGCGGTTTTCATGCGCAACGCCTTCCGCCCACCCCACCCGTATAATCACCCGCCGACGCACGAACCCACCGCCAGGAGACGCACATGCCCAGCGACGATGCGACCGCCCGCTCCGGGCAGCAGACCGAGCCGAGCACCACGCCTCCGCCAACCTGCCGCGTCGCCGCCGTCGACATCGGCTCCAACAGCATCCGCCTCGTCGTCGCCGAAGCATCATCCGCCCGCCTCTACCGCCTGCTCACCGACGAAAAGGCCCACATCGCCCTCGCCTCCGGCGCTGCGCCCGACGGCACGCTCCGCCCCGAGGCCATCGAGGACGCCGTCGCCGCCATCGCCAGCATGGTCTCGATCGCCCAGGGCCTCGGCGCCGAGCAGATCCGCCTCGTCGCCACCGCCGCCGTACGCGATGCGCCCAACCAGAACGACTTCTGCGCCCTTGTCACCAACCGCACCGCCCTGCCCGTCGAGATCCTCAGCGGCGACGACGAAGCCCGCCTCGCCCACGAGTCCGTCGCCCACGCCTTCGACCTCTCCGCCGCTCGCGCCGCCGTCCTCGACATCGGCGGCGGCAGCACCGAACTCGCCCTCTCCGCCGGAGGCGTCATCGAACGGCTCATCTCCATCCCCATCGGAGCCGTTCGTCTCACCGATCGTTTCGGTCCCTCCGACCGCACCGATCCCGACGGCAACCAGGCGATGTACAACTTCGTCCGGCGCACCCTCCGCGCGAAGATCGAGCGTCCCAGCGTGCAGCCGCAGATCCTCTTCGGAACCGGCGGCACCTTCACCACCCTCGCCGCCATCGCCATCCGGCGCGCCGAGGCCGACTCTCCCTCCAGCACCACCGACGATTCCAGAGCCCCCAGCCGCGTCCGCGGCTACGAGATCTCCCGCGCCGAAATCAAGCACATCCTCCAGTGGCTCAGAGGCATGGATGTCCAGCAGCGCCGCGCGGTCCCCGGCCTCTCCGCCGACCGAGCCGGCATCATCATCGCTGGCATCACCCTCGTCGAGGGCGTCATGCGCCGCCTCGGGGTCAACCAGCTCCGCATCCACGACCGCGGCGTGCGCGACGGCATCCTCCTCGAGATGCTCCGCGAGCGCTTCGAAACGCCGCTCACCGGCTCCGGCTTCCCCGATCGACGCCGATCCGTGATCGACTTCGGCCGCCGCTGCCACTTCGAGGAATCCCACAGCAAGCATGTCGCCCGAATGGCCCTGTCCATCTACGACCAGATCGTCGCCATCGAGCGATCCGACTCCGGCGAGCCGCCGTTCTGGGCCTCCGACGAGTCGCGCGAGCTGCTCGAAGCCGCGGCACTGCTCCGCGATGTCGGCTACTTCATCAACTACACCGGCCATCACAAGCACAGCTACCACCTCATCGTCCACAGCGAACTCCCCGGTTTCTCGCCGCGCGAGCTCGAACTGATCGGCAACATCGCGCGCTATCACCGCAAAGCGCGCCCCAAGAAGAAGCACGCGCACTACCGCAACCTCGATCCCACCGACAAGCCCGTCGTCCGCGTCCTCGCCGCGATCCTCCGCATCGCCGACGGCCTCGACCGCACGCACACCCAGCTCGTCGATTCCATCACGCTCACGCGCTCCGAGCACCGCTACACGCTCATCGCCTCGTCGAAATCCGACCTCAGCGCCGACCTCTGGGGAGCCCAGCGCAAGGCCGATGTCTTCGAGCGCGAGTTCGCACTGCCCATCGAGTTCCTCGCCTCGGAGAACGAGCCGTCGTGACCGATCGAGTGCAGACCGTTTTGAAAGACCGATTCGGTTTCGACTCCCTCCGCCCGCTGCAGGAGCAGATCATCGCGCGCGTCATGGCCGGGGGCGATGCCCTCGTCGTCATGCCCACCGGATCCGGAAAGAGCTTGTGCTACCAGCTTCCCGCCCTCGCCCTGCCCGGCCGCGAGGACTCCGGTCCGGGTGTCGCTCTGGTCTTCAGCCCCCTCATCGCGCTGATGGAGGATCAGGTCTCGGCCCTCCGCACCAAAGACATCCGCGCCGAGTACATCAACTCCACCCTTTCGCGCAAGGAACGCGACCGGCGCTACGAGCGACTCTCCGATGGCGAGTACGAACTGATCTACGCCACGCCCGAGCGCATGGAAAAGCCGCCGTTCCTCGAAGCCCTCGAGCGCGTGCCCGGCGGCGTGAAGCTCCTCGCCGTGGACGAGGCCCACTGCATCAGCAAATGGGGCCACGACCTCCGCCCCGCCTACCAGCGCGTCGGCGAGTTCCGCAGAATCATCGGCTCGCCCCCCACCATCGCCCTCACCGCCACCGCGACCGCGCCGGTCCGCGCCGACATCCGCGCCACCCTCGGCCTCTCCGAAGACGACATGCCCCTCTTCGCCGGAGACATCGACCGACCGAACCTCTCCATCCGCGTCCACGAGTGCTGGGACGATTCGGACAAGGACCGCCAGATCGTCCGCACCGCCACCGACCTCCGCGGCACGGGCATCGTCTACTTCGCGCTCATCAAGGACCTCGAGCGCGCTGCGGATCGCCTTCGGCGCAAACTGCCCGGTCGGCGCATCGACCTCTACCACGGCCAGCTCGACCCGCGTCGAAAGAAGCGCGTCTACGACCGCTTCATCGAGGCCACGCCCGACGACAACCTCCTCCTGCTGGCGACAAACGCGTTCGGCATGGGCGTCGACAAGCCCGACATCCGCTTCATCATCCACGCGCAGCTCCCCGGATCGGTCGAGGCCTACTACCAGGAGATCGGCCGCGCCGGGCGCGACGGCCTGCCTTCCCGCTGCGAGTTGCTCTACAGCCAGGACGATCTGGCCATCCAGCAGAACTTCATCGAGTGGGCCAACCCCTCCGCCGACCTGCTCGCCCAGATCGCCGGTGTCATCGAGAGCGACTCCAGCGCGGGCGCCGACTCCTCGTTCACCGAGGACGACATCCGCCTGAAAGTCCTCGGCAAAGGCCGCGGCGACGGGCGCATCGGCTACGCGCTCACCACCCTCGATAAGCTCGGCGTCATCGAACCCGCGACCTTCATCGATCACTACCGCTTCGTCCGCCCCCTCGATGATCGGGCGCTCTCCGCCGAGGAGATCCAGAGCAAGAAGCAGCGCGACCTGTCGCGCCTGCTTGACATGGTCAAGCTCACCAAGGCCGAGGAGATCCGCTCGTTCATCCGCGACTACTTCGATCTCCCGGCAACGCCGATCCCATCGAGCGCCTGAGCGCCTACCCTACCGCCCTTGCGAACCGCCCCAGACCAACCCGCTCCGCCCCGGCGTTTCTACGGTTGGACGATGCGCGGCATCGCGACCGTCGCGACGATGGCCACCTCGCCGGGGCAGACCTTCCTCGTATCGCAGTTCTACACCTCGTTCCAGACCGAGATGGGTCTCGACAGCACGGTCGCCCTCGCCGCGGCGTACATGTACGGCACGCTTGGCGCGGGGCTGCTCATGCCGTTCGTCGGCGCGCTGTCCGACCGCTTCGGCACGCGGGTGATGATGGGGATCGCCGCGGCGGGCCTTGCGTTCTCGTGCGCTCTGATCGGCTACGCCGAGAACCTGCTGCAGCTCGGCTTCGCGTTCTTCTGCCTGCGTGCGTTCGGGCAGGGGGCGCTCGGTCTGGTCTCCAGCCACACCATCGCGATGTGGTTCGAGAAGCGGCTCGGCATCGCCGAGAGCATCCGCCACACCGGCATGTCGATCGCCAATGTTGTGCTTCCACCGCTGACGGTCGCGATGATCGCGCTGCTCGGCTGGAAGACCGCGTACGGCCTGCTCGGGCTGGTCGTGTATCTGGCGGTGATCCCGCCGGTGCTGCTCTTGTTCCGCAACAAGCCGGAGGACATCGGCCAGCGCGTCGATCACGCCCAACACCCCGCCGCCGCGGCGCGCGCGATCGACGATATCGAGCCCGACACGATCGCCGATGTTTCGCACGACCCGCACGATCCGGTGTCACCGGAGCCGCTCGAGCCGTACTTCACGCCGAAGCAGGCGATCCGCACCGGCGCGTACTGGATCGTGACCTTCGCGTTGGTCGCCAACGCCGCGATCTTCACCGCGATCGCGCTGGAGCATCAGGTGATCGTGCGCGAAGCCGGTCACAGCGAGGCCGTCGCCGCGTCGCTGCTGCCGCTGTCCGGGCTGGTCGCGATGCTCGCCGTTCCGCTCAGCGGGTGGCTGGTGGATCGCTACGCCGAGCGGAAGCTCTTGGCGTGCACGACGGTGCTGTTGGGCATGTCGTGCGTGTGCGTGGCGTTCGCCGAGGTGCTGCCGGTCCTCTACGCTTCGATGGTGCTGATGGGGATGACCCAGTCGCTCATCTTCGTGCTCGCGAGCCCGATCTTCGCGAGGTACTTCGGGCGCAAACACCACGGTGCGATCCGAGGCACGCTGACCCGCTCGATGATCCTCGGCACCGCGATCGGCCCGGCGGCGTTGTCCTACTTCGCCGAGCGACTCGACGGATATATGTGGCCCATGCTCGCGTGCGCTGTGCTGACGGTCCCGCTCACGATCGCCTCGCTGTCGATGCGCCGCCCCGACCAGCCGGACCACAGCGCGGGCGGAGGGTGAGATCGGCAGCCGCAAGCGGGGTCAGCAGTTCGTTCCGAAGTTTGTCAGCACGAGGTTGAGATCGTCGAGATCGACCTCGCCGTTGCCGTCCGCGTCGCCGCTGCTTGTGGTCTGCCCGAAGTTCGTGAGCACGAGGTTGAGGTCGTCAAGGTCCACGCTGCCGCTGGCATCGACATCGCCGGGGCAGTCGCTGCCGGGTGCGGGGATCACCTCCACGCAGATCGAGTGGATCACGCCCGTGTCGATTGCGCTGTGGTCGATGAGGGTGACGATCCAATCGCCCTCGATCGGCATGCCCTCGAAGATCGACAGCGGCTGCGCCGGGAGGATGTCGCCGAAGAACATGGGAGTCGGACCGGCGGGATCGCAGAGCGACTCGGCGAAGATCGCGGCGCTACCTGTGAACCGGGCGTCGATGTCCTCGCCGCCGCAGCCGTAGGACCATGTGTCGCTCGCAACGCGCTCGATCAGCATCGCGGTCGCGCCGTGGTGCGACACACTGATGCTCAGGTCGCCCAGCCACTCGTGGGCGAGCTCGATCCTGACCGAAACTTCGCCCACCAGCGCACCGGGCTGGGCCGGAACGCTGACCGCGATGGAAACCGGTGTGCCGTCGTCGGGGATGGGGGTCCCCTCGGCCGCGCACTGCGCGGTCTGGGCGGATGCGAAGCCAGCGAGCGTGAGCGCGGCAGCGGCGGCCATGATGGAGTCAGCGAGCGGCATTGGCGTTCATCTCCGAGTTGCGGGAAGCGTCCTGATACTGGGGCGGGTTGGCCATGCCCGTGGTGTGGCACTGGCCGACGGTGTTGCCCATGTTGGTGGCGCCGGGGAGTTGGCCGCGCGAGACTTCGACGACGCCGTCCTCGGGGTTGGTGAGGAACAGGCCGCTGAAGAAATTGCACCACGCGCCCTGGGAAGAGGTGGTCCAGTAGTGGACCCGGGCGCGGGCATCGCTGGGGATGCCGCTGAGCCAGAGCGCTGCGCCTTCGACGGAGAGGTCAGTGTTGCCGCCGCAGCCCGAGCCGAAGATGTCGCCGAGCAGGGCGAGGTTGCCGGCGAGCGGCGTGCCCTGGTAGGGCGTGCCGAGCGACTGGATCAGGCGCGGGCCGTCGGCCCAATCGAGCGCGCTGAAGTAGTAGGTGAAGAGGTGCAGCGATGCGCTGCCGCCCTGGCTGTGGGCGACGATGCCGGATGACTTGGTGGTGTCGGCGAGGGCCTTGATGAGCAGCGCGAACTCGTCGTGGCTTCGGTTCGCTTCGGGGTCGGAGAAGATCTCGATCGCGCCCGAGAAGTCCGAGAGCGGCCACGGGTTGCCGTCGGCGCAGTAGCCGTGGACCAGCAGGAGGTTGTGGCCCCCCACCACGCGCGGAGCCGAGGCGGACGGGATCTCGACCGGGAACGCCAGATCGTCGCTGCGCTGCGCGGTGCGCATCCGGTCGTCGATGCGTGCCGGGGCCTCGATCTGCGTCAGGTCCGCGTCGATCGTGAGCGGCATGGAGTCAGCGCCGGCGAGCAGCGCCAGCGTGCGCGGGCAGCGGACCTCGATGTGGCGCAGTTCGAAGGCGGCGAGCGGCCCGCCACGGGTCACCCAGCGGGCGTCGAGATGCAGCGGCAGGTCGGTCGTGCCGTCGGGCTGGGTGTGCGGCACGGTCATGCCGCCGATCCAGCAGACGGGGACGGCTGCGCCGTGTTCATCGCGCCCCCAGAGCTGGGCGGTGACGCGGGCGTGCTCAGCGCGACCGAGAGACCGGGCATCGATCCGGATGCGCAGGGTGCGGGCATCGGCATTAAGCGATGCTTCGGCGTGCTGGCCGAGCGTGAGATCGTCCGGGGCTACACCGACGATGTGCTCGGCGGTGCGCAGGACCGCGTCGCCACGGGCGATGATCTGCACGAGGTGGCGTCCGGGAAGTTCGGGTGTGAACGCCGCGGCGTAGACGCCGTCGGCATTGGGCTGCATCGGAACGGTGAAGCGGTCGGTGCCGTGCGCGGTGACGACCATGTGGATGTTGAGATCACGGATCGGCGCGGCGTTCATATCGGGATGGACGGAAGCGCGAAACATGATGGGGTTGCCGACCACGGTGCGATCGGTCAGCCGCGATGAACGCAGGCCGAGCGGGCTGGTTGTGGCGCAGGCGAGGTAGACGCTGGGGGTACCCTCGGGAGCCGTGACGGTGACGGTCGGGGTGGACGCTGCGGGGATCGGCACGCTGTAGCCGGTGAACGAACCGGCGCCGGGGACCTGCGTGGAGTGTGCGGCCGCGTCGCGGGTGCCCGGAGTCAGGCGCATCGAGGTTCCGGTGATGGGATCGGCGAGCGTGATCGCGACCTGATCTCCCGCGGTCGAGATCGGCACGAGGCGGAGTTCTCCCGCGCGGTCGATGGGGAGGACGCCGCGCCACGCCCCGGCCTCATCGAGATCGATGCGGAGCATGGCGCTGGTTGACCAGTGCGGCCGGTCCGCCGGTGAAACCGGGGCGAGCGGGCCGCCGGGGAGCATCTGTTCGGGTGGCGCCGCGCGGTGCTTGGGGGTGACCCAGACGGGCGCGGCGGCGGCGGTGCTGGCGGTGAGCAGGAGCACGAGTATCGCGAAACGGGGCATGGGTTCTCCTCAGGGGGAAGACTACACCCGGATCGGCTGGCTGCACAGACAAAGGCGGGAGAAAGACGGTCGGGGCCGGATCGGAATCTCTGGTGGAAGTCAAAACGAAAAGCGGCGGCTCGATGAGCCGCCGCGGTGTTGGTGTCGGCAGTGGAACTCAGCAGCCGGCGCCGAAGTTGGTCAGGACGAGGTTGAGGTCGTCGAGGTCGACCGACCCGTTGCCGTCGGCGTCGCCGTCGCTGGTGGTCTGTCCGAAGTTGGTGAGGACGAGGTTGAGGTCGTCGAGGTCGACGACCAGGTTGCCATCGACATCGCCGGGGCAGTTGGTGTCGCAGTTGATGGTCCACTCAACGATTCCGAAAGCGTCGCCGGCACCGGGGGCGGTGTTGTTGCCGACCGCTTCGAAGGATCCGCCGATGAAGAGTCCGTTGTCGGTGGTGGTGAGGGAGGACGGGCTCAGGGAGGCCCCAGCGCCAACGAAGCCGTCACCGACCTCTTCCCACGAGGTGCCGTTCCACTTGGCGAACTTGCGGGTCTCGACGCTGCCGTCGCCGCTGGTTTCAAAGGTGCCGACGGCGTAGAGCTCGTTGTCGTAGACGGCGAAGCTGCGGACTTCGCGTCCGGCCGTGGGGAAGCCGGGCATGACTTCCCACTGCGTGCCGTCCCAGCGGGCGACGGCGCCGACCACGGGTCCGGAGGCCGAGCCGATGCGGTCGAAGCGGCCGCCGGCGTAGAGCTTCTCACCGGAGCCGTCGTCGAAGACCTTGAGGGCCATGACCTGCGAGACGGGGTTGGTGGCGCGGGTCAGGCCGCCTCCGACGCCGTCGAAGTCGGTGCCGTTCCAGCGGAGGATGTTGTTGGACTCGACGACGGGGTTGTTGGGGTTGTTGAGGTCGACATCGATGCCG
>CBFGVX010000018.1:0-42994 GCA_965652425.1 uncultured bacterium
CGGGGGTCATGTTGTGCCACTCGAGGTACTCGAGGATCTGGCTCTTCTTCTTGCCAGCCGCCGGCTCGTTGATCGGCATCTTGATCAGGTTGTTGCCCGACGCCATTACCTTCGACATCAGCGCCGAGTGCTCGGTGGAGATGTCCTGATCGTCGAAGTGCTTGAACATCTTGAACTCGAGCACATTCTCGTACCAGTCCACCCAATAGTTCATCTTGCCCTCTTCGACATTGCCGACGCAGTGGTCGACATACATCAGCCCGCACGGGTTCTTGCGGTTGAAGGTGTTGAGGGCGTGCTCGCCGACATTGCGGAACTTGGGGGCGAAGGCGATGGGCTCGTACGCCGCGGAGGCCTTCTTGATCTTCGCGAGGTCGTACCCGCCGGTGCGGCTGACGAACGAGTGGATCGCGCGCCCGTAGCTCTGGATGCCCGCGTAGGTCACGCTGCCGTACTCGTCGCTGAGCGTGTAGGGCTCGTACGCCGACTTGCCGCCGTTGGACAGGGCCCGCTCGTACGCCGCCTCGGCGTCGTCGACATTGAAGGCGATGTCCTTCACGCCGTCGCCGTAGAGCGCTGCTTCCTTCGTCGCCGGGTGGTCCGGCGTGAGGCCCGAGACCAGCAGCAGGCGGATGTTGCCCTGCGTGAGCAGGTACGCCGCCTCATCGCGCGAGCCGGTGGTCAGGTCGCGGACCTGCTCGATCTGGAAGCCGAAGGTGTGGGCGTAGAACACGGCGGCCTGCTTGGCGTTGCCCACATAAAAGCGGACATGGTCCACATCGATGAGCTGCAGCGGATCGGTCGCGGTGGAGGTGCCCGAAGAGGTGTTGGGGGCGATGGTCATGATGAGGTCTCCCGTCTGCTTGGGTCGCGTGTTGGTCTGGAATGACAGCATAGGGCCTCGGGGCCCGTGGACCCTCAATTATTCCCGACCGAGCCGATATCCGCAATAGAAAATTCAGTGTTTCGCCTCATTATCCGAATATTGTCCTTGCCGATCCCCGCTTTTCCAGTGATCATGGGGGATCGAAAGGACTGTCATGCCTCCTGCGACCGATGCCTCCCCCGCCAGTTCCCACGCTCAGAGGCGCCAGGCCCGCGCCCGGGTCCGGTTCGATGCCGTGGATCTGGCCATCCTCGAGCAGCTCCAGACCGACTCGAAGATCACCAACGCCATGCTCGCCCAGACCGTCGGCATCTCCCCGGCCAGCATGATCGAGCGGGTCAAGAAGCTGGAGGCCTCGGGCATCATCCGCGGCTATGTCGCTCTGCTCGACCCCGCCGAGGTCGACAAATCCATGACCGCCATCGTCAGCGTCACCCTGCGCGAGCACGGCGAGCAGCGCCTGCGCGAGTTCACCAGCGCCATCGGCGATCTCCCCGAAGTGCAGTCCGCCTGGCACACCACCGGCGAGGAGGACTTCATCCTGCGCGTCATCGTCACCGACATGGCCCAGTACGAGGAGTTCGTCGTCCACCGCCTGAGCACGATCCCCAACATCGCGCGGGTCCGCACCAGCTTCTGCCTGTCAACGCTCAAGGACACCACGCGCGTGCCGCTGGACGCGGTCGGGGAAAGCGACCCCTCGCTCGATGGCGGAAAGTAAGCCGGCTCAGAGCACCGCGCTGAACAGCTTGGCCGAATCCTGCGCGATCCGGTCCCAGCGAGATCTGCTCTGCCACTCGTCCATCGTGAGGATGCGCGACTCGCTCATGTAGCGTTTCTGGAGTTCGACCAGTTCCGCCGCCACCGATCCCCCCGCCATCAGCAGCGAGAGCTCGTAGTTCACCTCGAACGAGCGACGGTCCATGTTGCCCGAACCGATGAGCGAGATCGTGCCGTCGATGCTCAGGCTTTTGGCGTGCAGCAGACCGTCCTGATGCAGGTGCAGGTTCACCCCCGCCTTGAGCAGAGACTCGTACTGCGCTCGCGAGGCCAGGTTCACCAGACGGTTGTTGGATCGCTCAGGGATCACGACATCCACGCGCACACCCGCCCTCGCCCGGATCTGCAGCGCCAGCAGAGTCGGCTCGTCGAGCACGAGGTAAGGCGTGGTCATGATGACGCGCTCGTCGGCCTCGTTGATCGCCGCGAGCATGATGTCCCGGAACGCCCCGACACGAAGAGAGGGACCGCTGGGAACCGCGACGGCGAGCGTCTCGCCGATCGGCTCCAGACCGGGGAGGAGGTCATCGGGCAGCGCCTCGCTGGTTTCCGCCGCCCAATCCTCGAAGAACACAGACTGCAATTGCGTCAGCACCGGCCCCTCGATGCGGATCATCAGGTCGCGCCAGGCGCCCTCGAACTTGCCGCCGTAATCCGCGTCCACGATGTTCTGAGAACCGGCGTACCCGACCATGCCATCGATGATCGCCAGCTTGCGGTGGTTGCGCACATCGATCCTCGCCACCCGTCGACGCAGCAGACCCGCCGGGAGCACCTCGACCACCTCGATGCCCTTGGCGCGCATCTGCGGGGCGATCTGCTCCAGCGCTCGCGGCGACCCCTGGCTGTCCATCATGACGCGGCAGGTCACCCCGCGCTGAGCCGCCCGGGTGAGCGCATCCGCGACTCGCAGCCCTGTGGTGTCCGCCGCGTAGATGTAAAACAGCAGGTGCACATGGTGCTGAGCGTGGTCGATGTCCTCGATGAGACGGTCGATCACCGCATCGGTCCGATCGATCAGGGTGACACGATTGCCGCTCACCGCGGGCATCCCCGACAGGTGCTGCGCAAGCCGGGCCAGATCCCTTCGATGGTGAGGCAGGTCGCCGACCGCGACCACATGCTCATCGGCGAACCGCCCTCGGACGCGCTGCTCAACTTCGCGCGCCACGCGCTCGTGATGCTCGATGCGCTTTCTTCCGACGAGCTGACGACCGATGACGAGATAAATGATCAACCCGATGAACGGCTCGAAGAACACAACGATCAACCAGGTCGTCGCGACCGCAGGCCGATGACGCTTGAGAATGATGGGGATCAGAACGAGGCGAATCACCCACTGCGCGATCAGGACGATCGCCGTCAGAGAGATCCCGCTCAGCATCGACCAGAGCCAGCCCATGCCGTGTTATACCGGGATTCCCGATGCTCAGCCCTGCTCCACGGGCCGATCCGGGAGCCGATAGCGAAGCTGCAGCGAGGTCGGATACGCGGGGTACGCGATCCTCATCCGGAACCCCCGAAACTCGGGCAACCCCCGATCGAAACGGTCCAGAATCGACTCGATCAGCGCACGGTACCGGGGCACTTCGGGGGTCGGCGGTGGCACCGGACCGCTCCCGAGATCCTGCAGTTTCTCGTGCAGCGGCAGCCGCCTCGACTCCACCGTCTGCAACGGCGAGTTCACATTGCTCAGCAGCGTCGCCTCCGGCGGAAAGGCGAAAGTGAAGCTGTTGTGTATGAACAGATCCACGATCATCAGCTCGGTCGGCACCTCGCACCGGGCGCCGTGGTTGCCCCACTCGTTGATCTCCGTCCGCACATACGGGATGCCGCGATGGATCGCACCGACGAAGCAGCTGAACGCGCCGGTGTTCCCGACCGGTCCTTCCATGAGCTGGTACGACATCGAGGAGCCGATTCGAACCCGGTTGAGATCCGGCAGCGGCTGCGAACAGAAATCGAGCATGAATGGTGCCGCGCTGGCCTCGGTGATCCGGGGGTCGATGGGCTCGGAGGCGTAGGTATCCATATCCGAACCGTCATCGTTGCTCGCCTCGCGGCGTGCCATCTCCCAGCACACATCCGGGCGCAGACGACGGAAGTCCACAAACCCGTTGACGGTCGCGAAGTCGAGCATGCCCGGCGTCGCCCCCGGCACGACGAAACCGATCTTGGAAAGCACCCTTGCCTGCGCACCCCAGACATAGCTGGTTCCCTGAAACAGCACCTTGCGATGCTGCTCGTCCCGCTCCTGGCGTCCGCTGGATGTGAGTTCGCTACCGAGCATTTCCAGGGTGGTTCGATCGCCGGAATGCACCCGGATCAGTCGCTCGTATTCACCGATCGCCTCGCGGATCCTGTCGCTCAGCGCTTGCTCCACCCCGGCCCGGTCGATGCTCTTGAGGAAGATGCGGATTCCAGATGCACCGGGCATCAGCTCAAGTGCCGATGCCGAGTCCTCGGCCTGGATGATGCGGGAGATCTTCCACGCGAGATTCTTGTTGAGCCCAACGCTGTCGCAGATGGACTGTGGTGCCGTGGGATTCGCCCCCACCGCCACCAGCACCTCCGAGAACGCCGCACGAAGCGCCCGAACCACTTGCTGAGCGTCGTCGGAGAAGGGTTTTGGCTTGAGATCAGCGATCTGCTGCACGGTGGCCTGCCCGGTGGTGTGTTTGGGGAACCTGTTCACGCATTCTGCCCCGCAAGTGTAGGGAAAGGCGAGTGGAGACACCGTTACCCTACATCAAAGATGGCGTTCGCACGAATATTTGCAAAAAGAATTGCGCGAATTTCTTGCCCCACCATCCACTCGCTTGTAGGTTGGATCTGGTTATCCCTAAACCCACCAATGGAGGACGGAACATGAACTGCCGCACGCTCGCACTGACCCTGATCTGCACCGGCTTCGCTGCCAATGCACACGCCTCGATCACCCCGATCGCCCCCTTCACCGGCGAAAGCTGGGAAACTTTCGAGGTCATCGGACCCCTCGGCCCCACGCCCGGTCCCGCTTCCATCTTTAATGGCCAGGCCACCATCGCCGACCAGCTCGCCGGCATGCTGATGATCGCCAACAACCTCTATAGCGTCCCGACCGACACCTCGATCATCCCCTACAACGGCAACCTCATGGGCGGGCTGGTCACCGGCTTCGGTGCCATCGACTTCCACACCCCCGTGACGGACTTCGGTGGCTACTTCGGTACCGCCGATGTGCTCCAGGGCGGCCTGATCATGTTCTTCGATGCCGAGGGCGAGAACATCGACAGCGTGCCCCTCCAGCTCACCCTCGGCGAGTGGGATTGGTTCGGCTGGAGCAGCGACACGCCCATCTCCCGTGTGGAAATCTACGGCAGCGAAGCGCCCGGTTCGCCGGTCGTCCTCGACGACCTCCAGGTGAACTTCATCCCCACCCCGGCAACCGGAGCGTTGCTCGGCCTCGCCGGGCTTGTCGCCTGCCGTCGCCGTCGCAGTTGCTGAACGCCCTTCCTCACGACCACCCTGCCGCAATCAATACAGCGGCTCTGAAAGCGATACAGACATGCACAGATCACGATACATCCTGGTCGCCGCAGCCCTCTGCAGCGCCCCAACCGCGTTCGGACAGGCCTTCGCCACCAACCACCTCGGCGGGTACTCGGACAATTCCGACGCCCTGATCATGTTCGATCCGGCCAACCCCGCTGACTACACCACCATCGGTTCGCTTGGCGCGGCAAACATCGGCTTCGGCGGGCTCGACTTCGATGCCAACGGGAATCTCTGGGCCTACGCCTCGTACCACAAAGTCACCGGCGGCGCGATCGGCGGCCTGTACAACATCGACATCTCAACCGGCCAGGCCACCGCAGTCGGCAACAGCTTCCAGAGTCTGCAGGATCTTGCCTACAACCCCGTCGATGGAAAAATGTACGGCATCAATACCCAGCAGAACTCCATCACACGCCTCTACGAAGTCGACCTGAACACCGGATCGACCACCCAGGTCGGCCAGCTCACGGGGCTTACCGGCACCCACTACATCCTCGGCCTCGGCTTCGATTCGCTGGGCAACATGTACCTGCACGATGTCGCCAACGACCGCATCCTCACCGGTGACGGCGCGTCGATGAGCACGCTCTACACCCTCGACATCGTCACCACCGGGAGCCAGGGTCTGACCATCGATTGGTCCCGAGACGACCGCGGCTACCACACGCTGGTCGGACAGGGAGAGTTCCCGAACTACATCAGCACCGTCAACTCCTTCTATTCCGATGGATCGGGGTACACCTACGGTCCCGCGTTCGGACCCAACAAGGAGAACGGTCTTCCGCCCGTCCAGGCCGGCGACATCGCCATCATGCCCATCCCCGCCCCGGCGACCGGTCTTCTCGCCGGACTGGCTGGCCTGAGTGCCGCCCGCAGGCGTCGGCGCTGACTGCCTCACTTCCGGCTGTTCTTTTCCTCCTCGCGCGGGACGGGTCTTTGCCCGTCCCGCGCTGTTGTATGGACAAAAAACAGGCGCTCCGCGTCAACGCAGCGCCTGTTCCCGCCTTGCCACGGGCAAGACGGTGGAGGAGAGAAAGAGAGACTGTTCGCGTCAGCGGTGCTGACGGGTTTTCTGGGTGAACCGACGGACGCAGGTCTGGACGCGGTCCGCGGCACGGTCGATCGCGCCGTAAAGGTCGCTGCCGGACTGCTCGACGATGATGGGCTGCGATCCGCCGGCGAGGTGGACCTGCACATCGCAGCGCATCATCCCGCCGCCGTTGGGTTCGGACATCTTGACCAGAACGCTGCGGACCCGGTGGCTGAGGCGGTCGAGCGCAAAGCCGAATCGGCGGTTCGCGTGCTCGATCAGGGTTGGTGTGGGCTGGAGGTTGACGCCGCGGACTTGGAGATCCATCGCTGTTCCTTTCGCTTGCCCTTCTGCGCCGAGCGGACGGGAAACGCATCCGCGTGCCCGGTCGTGTTCAGCACCGATGCTATGAGCGCACGCGATCAACTCCAAGAAAAATCTTTCGGTTTCGAACGGCGAGCGCGCGGATAACTCGCCGGCAGACGGATTATCCGGTCGCCACGCGCAAAGCCCGCGCTTTCGTTGGCCTCAGATCCCCAGTTCGTGGAGCACTCCCGCCCGTTCGCTGGGGTCGAGCGCGGCGTACGGGCGGAACTTCTCAATCACGCCCGACTCCTCGCTGTAGAAGATCGCCCGGTTGGGGCCCAGACGCGACGCGGCGGGAGAATCGATCAACTGCGTCGAATCGCCGGAACTCATCTGGAACAGCACGCGGTTCTCGATCTCGCGCATCGCGTTGCGATCGAGGTACCGCTCCGTGTTGGTGAGCGTGTCGCAGGACATCACAACATGCACTCCGACGCCCGGGCCGTCGCGCAGAATCTCCGCGAGCAGCTTGTCGGGCTTTGGGGTCTCGTCTTCGTCCATCGAGAAGCCGAAGCTGTCCTCGTTTCGGCGCAGCGCCCGGATGCGCTGCAAACCGTGGATCATGAGGAACACGCCCGGCGCGTCCGGCTCGGATTCGGCGATGCGCGCGCGGACTTCCTCGGCGATCTGCGCGAGCGTGGATTCCAGATCGCGGACCGAGACCGAGCGTGCGTCCTGCGGGAGTGCCGCGGCGAGTTCCGGCAACTGCCCTGCCCTGGGATCGTCCTCCGGTGTGGAGTCGAGGAAGTAGATCTGCGCCTGATTCGGTGCGCACTGAGCAGACACGGAGATCGCAGACGACATCATCAGGCCCAGCGACGCTTCCTCTCGCTGGCCAATGATGAGCAGGTTCGAACCGCTCTGACGACGCATGCGTGCCGCCGTCGGATCCTTGATCGCGATCGCCTCGCCGAGCCACAACAGCGGGTACTGATGATCGGGGTGTGCCTGGTCGCTCGCGGCGGACGCGAGCATCGCGTTCCGCTCCAGCCGGGCCGGGATGTTGCCCTCAAACACAAGGGCCGGTCTCGGCCGGATGTTCCTCGCCTTCGTGTGCTCGCACACCTCGGCGACCGCGTCGTCGCGTTGCGCATCGGGAAGCCACACGATCTGGAAGGGGTTGTTGCCCTCGACCATGCCCGCCTGATCGTTGTAGATCGCCTCGCCCGGACGGCTCAGCAGGCGGGCGGCGGAGTTCTCCTCGTTGAGGATCAGGTACGAGTCCGCCTCGTTGCACTGCAGCGCGATGCGGATGGCCATCTGGCCCAGCGTCGAACGGGCCAGACTGTACGCTCCGCCCAGCGTCTGCGAACCGAGGATGACATGGATCCCGAACGCGCGGCCCTGCCTCACCAGCCGGTCGAGCAGAAGCGATGCGTCCTGCGCAAGCTTGTCGTCCTCGACGAACAGTTCCTGGAATTCGTCGATGATCAGCAGCGTCCGAGGCATCACCTCGCCCGGTCTCGCCTGACGGAAACCGGCGAGGTTCTGCACCCCCGCTTCCCGGAACAGGTCGCCCCGGCGCTTGAGTTCCTCGTCCACGCGCTGGAGAACACTCAGACCGAACTCACGATCGGACTCGATCGCCACGGCCCGGGCGTGCGGCAGCGGACCGTGTCCGTCCTTGCCCGCGTACGCCTTGAACTCCACGCCCTTCTTGAAGTCAACCAGGTAGAACTCGACCTCGTCGGGCGAGTACCACATCGCCAGATTCGTAATCAGCACATGCAACAGCGTCGACTTGCCCGATCCGGTCTTGCCCGCGAGCAGAACATGCTGCGCCGTGCCGTGGCCGATCTGCATCTCCTGCAGCTTCGTCGCGCCCGCACGACCGAGCGGCACTCGGATCTCGCTCGCGCTGCTGCGCGACCACAGCTCGTCCTCACCCGGAGCCACCGCCTTGAACGGCACCTCCACGCGGGATGCATCACGCGAGGCCTCGCCCACGCGCCGAAGCACCTCGGTCATCCGCTCTTCCGAGGGCGGCTCATCGAGCAGAAGATCCGCGTCCGAAAGCACGGGGTCCACAAGTTCGTATCGCCCCTCGCGCCACACCAGCGTCGTGGAATGGTCGCGGATATCCGACAACTGAATGCCCGTCGGAAGGTTCTCCCGCGTGTCGCAGGCGATCAGCGTGTGCACGCCGCAGCGCGCACCCGAGGACACGATCGACGCGAGTCGCCGGGCGGATGCCTCGTCGAAATTCACCGGGAAATCGCTGATCACGAGGAAGCGGTACGGCTCGGCGATCTCGCCGGCCTGCTCGTTGTAATCGTCGATGGTCTCGAACTCGTTCCGCAGGTACTTCTGGATCACATTCTCCATGTGCTCCGTCAGTTCCGACAGACGCGCTTCGATGTGCTTGGCTTCGGTCCAGATCCGGTGGTTCACGAACTGATCGTTGTAGTCGGCCAGGTGCATGAACGCCGCGAAGTTCTGCCCCAACCCTACCGGGTCGAGGATCGTGAAGCGGCACTTGGCCGGCGGCAGCGAAGTCAGCATGCGCAGCATGACCGACTGAAGCGTCCGGATCGCCTTGCTCCTGGCCTCCGCGAGCGAATCGCTGTCCCGACGCGCCTTGCGATCATCGGAGGCGGGGTACTCGATCAGCAGCGAAGCGTGCCGCGGCATCTCAAGAAGCGCCGGAAGATCCACCACGCTGTGCTTCGGCTCGCGCAGCGTCCCGCTCTCAGGAAGCCCGCCCGGCAGTTGTGAAAGATCGAGGTGAACCCGCCCGAACTTCGACGCACCGAGCGACCTCCGAGGCGGGGACCACGCCGCCCAGGCGCTGTCGGACCAGTCCGGGAAATCCGAATGATCACGCCGCGTCAGAGCGCCGGCCAACTCCTCAAAGCGATCCAGCCGGTTCGACCATGATTCCGTAAGGTCCTTCTCCGCTTGCTCCCGATCAGATCGCGCTGCCGAGGTCGCGTCATCGAATCGCTGGCGTGCTTCGCTCACGACGCGCTCGTGCGTAGATCGGGCACTCGCCTCGGCGCTCTCGTAGGCCTGCTGAATCTCGGCCGTCTTCTCTTTGTGCTCGGATTCCATCCGGCTCAGTTGGGGCCGATATTTCGCCGCCAGCTCTGCCCGCTTGCTTTCGAAGCGGTCCCGCAGGTCGCGGATCTTGGCGTCGTGCGTCTCGTTGGACTTTGCGACCTCCCGGGCCCGTCGTTCTCCGATGGACTTTGAAGTCTCGCGGAACTCCGCGTGCGCGTGGTCCCGCTCCGTTGTGATCGCGCTGGTCGCCTTCTCGATCGTCGCCCGGAGCTCTGCGTACTTCGCTTCGAGCGAGCGGCGCGCCGCCCTGCGGACCAGCAGCGCATACACGCCCACGAGCACCGCACCCACCCCGATGCCGACAAACACCATCGGCCCGAAGTCCCAGGACTCCACCGCCAGCCCGCCCGCGATCGCCGCGCCGAGCACCAGCGTCCCGATAATCACCAGCGCAGAAAACTGAGCGAACCGGGCGGGCGTGCACCCCGCGATCGCGTCGGTCAGTTCCGAGGACCGATCCACCAGCGACTGCGCACTCTCCTCCGCCGTCGCGCCGACCTGCGCCCCGGCCCCGTCCGGCTCGTCATCGAAATCGATGCTCGCGGGCTTGATGTACGAACCCGCTTCCGGCTTGTACAGCCCGAACGCCTGAAGTTCTTCGTGCGCCCGGTTCACCGTTTCGGTCAGGTCCGTCTCCAGGGACTTCAGCCGATCCGTGGTCACCGTCAATACTTCGCGGGCCTGACGCACATCCGACTCGGCCACTTCCTCCGCGAGCCAGTTCGTTTCCTTGCGGGACTTCTCCGCCGCGTTGATCTTCGCCTTCGCACCCTCTCGCAGCGTGGTCTCCAGCGATCGATACTCGCGCTCGACCTTGCCGTGCTCGGCATTGAAAGACTCCTCAAGAGCGCCCTGCTCCTGATCTCGCTTCGCAGCCGCGGCTTCGAGGGCCGCATCGCGCTTCTGATCGGCCGCCCTCGTGACTTTGTCGAGCTCGGCCTGCGCGCTCGAAGTCGCCCTGGTCCATTGCTCGTCGATACTCGCCTGCGATTCCGCTCGCTCGCGGGTCATGCGGCGGGCCAGGTCCACCGCCTCCCGCAGCGAGGACGCAAGCCCCGAGCCGCTCTGGGCTTCGGCCGATGTACCGGACTTTGCACCGATCTGTGATTCGGACTTCTGACTCACGAGCACTCCTGTCTGGCGCGGCTGGTGACCTCGGCCATTTGCTCCATCGCACCCACCGCCGCACGCGTCGCCGGAGTGAGCGGTTCGATGTACCGCGCCTCGAAGTCGCCGGCTCGACGGTCGGCCCACTGCTCGCGCGCAGCGCCCCAGCGGTGCTCAAAGATCTTCGTGCATTCCTGCAGGCGGTGCATCCCGGTTCTCAGACTCATGATTCTCCCTGTCTGTGGTCCGCGTCCAGCGTATCGGAGTCGAAGCCCGAAAGCGGACGACCCCGCTCATCCTGAATCGCAATCAGTTCACCCGCTCGGACCAGAATCGCGCATCCCCGTGGCACCCCGGTCAGGATCGCCAGCTCGGGATACGCCTCGATCGCCTGCTCGACCCGCACCGCCACCATCTCCTCGGGCGGCTCGAGCGCATCCGAACGGGCAATCAGCCAACCCGAATCGCCGAGCGGCGGCTGTGACGACCGAAGGAAGACCGTCGGTTTCTCCGGCGACCAGTCCGCCGCGATCAGCAGGCGGTCCTGGCCCGGAGGCATATCAGCCACCGACCCGAGCGATCGGGCGACCTGCCGCGGATCGAACCGCGTTCTTCCGAGCGCATCCGCAGCACCGAGCAGATGAGCAAGCCGCCTCGCCGCACGCTCCTCCAGGAGCGCCCACCGCTCGGCGCCCGTTCCCGCGTGCAGCGCCTCGAGCGGATCCGACGCGAACGGAGCACGCGAACGCAGCCGCCTGCTCGGCGAGAGGTCCTTCCAGTTCTTCTGCACCGCGGAGCCGCGTGCCTCGCCTCCCTGCGCCATCGAACCGCTGCTGCTCCCGGACCGCGATGAGGCCTCCCCCGGTCCCTGCCCCTCGCTGCTGATCGCGAGGTACTCGTCGAGCGTGCGGGCCATCTGCTCCAGATCCGTCCGCGCTTTGGGCAATTCCGCAGCGACCATCCGCTGCATCGGCGCAACCCGCCCCTTGTACATCGTGTACTGCTTCTCCAGTTCCCGGAACCACCGCTGCGAGGCCTTGAGCTTCTGGCGCGCCTCTTCCACCTTTTCCCTCGCCCTCGCGATCGCCTTGCGTTCATCGACCGTCGACTTCGGGCCCATCGAGTGATCGGTCATCTGCGCCTGAGCCAGGTCGGTCTTCGCCCGCGTCAGCATCTCCTCCCGGCGCGTGATCTCCTTCTTCCAGTACGGGATGCGGTCCGCACGCACCCAGTCGATCGTGCGCACGATGTCCGCCTCCGCCATCGACAGCGCCGCCGCGGCGTCCTCCTCGAACACGACCAGCGCCGAACGGAGCTCACCGAGCGCCGCGATGGATCTGACATGCGCACCCTGGTTCATTCGACTCATGATCCCGACTGACTGATGATCTCAACCGACCGATCAGCGCTGACGCAGGTATTCCTCAGCACGCTCGGCCTTGCGAAGAAGGAACGGGATGTGGTTATCCGAAGACGCCACGAACCGCGACAGGACACGCATCGTCTCCTCGAACTCCTCGGCAAACTTCGCCTGCTCCTGGTCCCGCCAGGTCTGCGACAGCGCGTTCAGCCGACCGTGCAGCTGGCGCATCTGCTGGTCGAGCTGGCTGTTGAACCGCTTCAGATCGGTCGCGAAGCGGCGGAGTTCATCGGGGTCAACAACGGCTTTGGCCATGGATTCGTCCTCGCGAAAGTCCGGGTACTCTCACTCAGGGTAGCGTCCCGAACTGCGGGATTGGCCCACACCGGCATCGGCACCCGCCATTGAGGCCCCCCGGACCGTGTTTTCCGCTTTTTGGTCCTCCCGGTGCTATCCTTTGGTGGGTCGCGACGGGCAGATGCTCTGCTCCGCGCCCACGAGGAGGTACACAGATGAAACTGGGCAAACTGATTCTGGGTGGAGGCATCGCCCTCATCGGGCTTGTCGTCCTGCTGGTCCTGATCGCCTTCCTGATGATCGATTCGATCGCCAAGACCGGCATCGAAAAGGGCAGCACCTACGCCCTCGGCGTGCCCACCACGCTCAACAGCGCCGATGTGCAGATCTTCGGCGGCCAGTTCGCCATGAACGGACTCACCGTCTCCAACCCCGAGGGCTTCAGCACCCCCCACTTCCTCGCGCTCGGCGACGGTGGCGTCAGCGTGGACTTCGGAACCCTCCGCAGCGAGGTCGTCACCCTCCCGACGCTCACCCTCGACGGCATCAGCGTCTACCTCCAGCGCGCCGACGGCAAGACCAACTATGGCGCGATCATGGAGAACCTCAAGAAGTTCGAGTCCGGCGATCCGCCGTCAAGCGAACCCAAGCCAGAAGGCGGCAAGAAGTTCGCCATCGATCGCGTGCTCATCACCGATGTGACGGTCAACATCGACCTCGCCCCCGTCCCCGGCGGCCTGAGCGAGCTGACTAAGATGGAAGTCAAGGTCCCGCAGATCGAACTGACCGGTCTCGGCAAAGGCGACACCAAGCCGATGGAACTCGCGCAGGTCGCCGCCACCATCGTCAAGGCCATCCTCGCCGCCGTCGCCGAGAACGCCGGTCAACTCCCCGGCGACCTTGGAGCACAGCTCCAGAGCGGCCTCGCCCAGCTCCAATCGCTGGACTCACTCGGCGTCGAACTCGAAGCCGCCGCGGGCAGGATCATCGAAGATGTCCAGGGCCAGATCGACGACGCCATCGACGGCGCGCGTGACCAGATCGACGAAGGCATCAGAGACATCGGCGACCGGATCGGCGACGAACTCGATGGCGTGCTGCCCCGTTTGCCCGGTCGCCCTGGCGGTGGCGGCGGCAACTGACAAGCCACCCGGTACGACCTACCTACGACAAAACGCACGGCAACTCGCCGTGCGTTTTCGTTTTCGTGCGGCGGATGTCGCTTTACTTCTGCCCGTACTCAAAAACCCCGCGCCCGGTCTTGTCACCAAGCCGCCCCGCCGTTACCAACTGCTTCAGCAGCGGGCACGCCCGGTAGCGATCGTTGTTCAGCCCCTCGGCCAGCACATCCATGATGAACACGCAGGTATCCAGTCCGATGAAGTCCGCCAGACGCAGCGGCCCCATGGGGTGAGCCATGCCGAGTCGCATAATCGCGTCGATGTCCTCCGGCTCCGCAACGCCCTCCATCCACGCGTAGAACGCCTCGTTGATCATCGGCATCAGGACGCGGTTGGAGATGAACCCCGCTCGGTCGTTCGCCGCGTGCGGCTCCTTGCCCATCTGCTTCGACAGGTCGATGGTACGCTGGGTTACCTCCGGGCTGGTCGCCAGCCCGTTGATGACCTCGACGAGCTTCATCACCGGAACCGGGTTGAAGAAGTGCATCCCGATCACGCGCTGCCCCGCGCCCGCCCGAGCGACCTCCGCCGCCGCGGCGATCTGCGTGATCGAGATGGAAGAAGTGTTCGTGGCGAGCACCACATCGTCGCGATCGAAAGTCTGCGCGAGCTTGGTGAAAATCTCGGCCTTGATATCCGCGTTCTCGACCGCCGCCTCGACCACCCAGTCCGCCCCGGCCATGTCGTCCCACTTCGTGGTGTACGAAATCCGCCCGAGTGCGGCGTCCGCATCACCCTGCTCCATCCGCCCCTTCTCGACGGCACGCGCCATCAGCTTCTCGTGCAGCTTCTTCGCTTTATCCAGCGAGCCCTGATGGGCGTCGTAGGCGATGGCATTGATCCCGGCGGTCGCCGCGACCTGGGCGATGCCGCCACCCATCTGGCCGGAACCGATGACAGCGAGAGTCTTGACTTCGGGCATGAAACGCTCCTCCAGAGCAGAAATCGGGGTTCGGGGAGTAAAAACGGGGAGGGGAGTGTAGCAGGCGACGCCCGGCCTGACCGGCAACCTGCCGACCTCACCCGTCCAGATGCAGGTCCATGATCAGCACATCATGCAGCGACCCGAACTTGCTGCCGCAGCGTCGCATGAGACCGACCGGCTGGAATCCAAAGCCCTCATGAAACCCCTTTGAGGCCTCGCTCGGCCCGGCGATCCGCGCAACCAGAACGCCGAACCGGTTCGTCTTCGCCCGCTTGATCAGTGCACCCATCAACGCCCGCCCAACCCCTTGCCGGTGCGCATCCGGCGCGACATAGATCGATACCTCTGCCGTCCTCCGATACGCCGGGCGAGGTGACCACGGGCTCAGCCCGGCCCAGCCGAGTACCTCACCGGTCTCCCGATCCTTCGCCACCAGCAGCGCGTGCGACCTTGGATCGTGCGCGAGATACCACGCCCGGCGATCCGCCTCACTCCGCACCTCGGTCTCGAAGGTCGCCGTTGAGTGCAGCACGAAGTGGTCGTAGATCCCGAAGATCGGACCAAGGTCCGCGCCGATCGCATCCGCGATGAAAAGGTGCTCAATCACCAAGGCAGGGTCTCGCCGGTGTAATCCAGAAACGCCCCGTTGTGCGTCTCGGGCTTCGCACCCTCGATGACCTTGAGCATCCCCGCGATCGACTCCCGCGGCGTCAGCGGCGCTTCCTGCCCGCCCATCTGCGTCTGCACCCAACCGGGGTGCATCACCAGGCAGGTAAACCCCTCGTCCTTGAGTTCTACGGACAGGTGCTTGTTGAGCATGTTCAGCGCCGCCTTCGACGACCGGTAGCCGTACGACGAACCGCCGTTGGCGTTCGTGATCGAGCCGAGCTGCGAAGAAATACTGACAATCTGTTTGCCTTCACCCGCGCGAAGATTCGGAAGCAGGTGTTTGATCACCCGCATCGGCCCCACCGCGTTGATCCGCAGATCCTCAGTCAGCCCATCCATGTCCAACTCCGCGATGCCGCCCTTGTGCCCCGAGACAGCGCCATTGTTGATGAGCAGGTCGATGGCGATGGGCTTGCCGTCCTTGTGAAGCTTCTTGGCGAGCGATTTGACGGAATCGTCGGAATCCACATCGAGCTGGTCGAGGCGGTCGTCCTCGCCGGTCAGCAGTTCCCTGAGTTCATCCGCTGACCCCGGCTTGCGTGCGGTGCCGATCACGGTGTGCCCGGCCTTCTTGAGCTGGTGGGCGAATTCGAGGCCGAGGCCGCGGTTGGCTCCGGTGACGAGAACGGTCTTGGGCATGGAATTACCTTCAGGAATAGTCTTGAAAGCGGATGGTAGGCGTGACTGTCGTGTGGCATGCTCAAGCTCTGCTTGAGCATGTGCCGGGAGAGAAGAAACACGCTCAAACGAGTTTGAGCGTGCCACACCTAGATCGCCGCGCTCACCTCATCCAGCAGCCCGTTCGCCTCCGCCTCGGACGGCGCCTCCGCGATCAGCCGCAGGATCGGCTCGGTGTTGCTCGGGCGCACATGCACCCACCCGTCGCCCCCCGAAGGCAGCTTCAGGTCCACTCGCACGCCGTCGGCGTCATCCACCCTCTCCGCACGCGCCCCCAGCACGCTCTGCACCGCCTTCAAGGCCTGATCGGCCAGCCCCTCGGTGATCGGCTGCTTGCGCTTCACGATCGCGTACGCCGGGATCTCGTCAACAAGATCCGCCAGACTCCGCCCCGTCCGCGTCATCAGCGCCAGCACCAGCGCCATCGCGCCGATGGAGTCCCGGATCGGCACAATGGCCGGCCAGACCACGCCGCCGTTGCCCTCGCCGCCGATCGGCATGTTCGACTTCCCGGCCAGCATCGCCTCGACGAGGTTCGCCTCTCCGACCGGGTACCGAGCCACCGTCGCCCCGTACCTCGCCGCGATGTCGTCCACCATGCGGCTGGTGGACAGATTTGTCGGGATCACGGCCCCGCTGCCTTCGTCCATCGACTCCAGCACCGCCCACACGCTCAGCGCCAGCGTGTACTCCTCACCGATGTACCGCCCGTCGGCGTCGATGATCGCCAGCCGATCGGCATCCGGATCCTGGGCAAAGCCGATGACCGCGCTCTCGCGCAGAACCGAAGCGGTCATGTCCCGCAGGTTCTCCGCCGTCGGCTCGGGCGTATGCGGGAACACGCCGCTGGAGTCGGCGTGCAGATGAACCAGATCGCACCCCAGCGCATCCATCAGCAGCTTCGCCGCGCGGCTGCCCGAGGCGTTCACCGAGTCGATCACCACCCGGAACCGCTGGGCACGGATCGCTTCGATCGGCGCCACCGCTCCAACCGCCTTGAGCACACGCGCAACATGCACATGCGCGGCGGTGTCGTCGGCGTCGACCGAGCCCAGCCCGGCGTGATCCGCGTACGCCGTCTGGTTGCCGCGGAACCGCTCGATGATCGTCGCCGCGCCGGACGCGGGCGGCGCGCAGCCCCGATGCGTCACCGCTTTGATGCCGTTCCACTGCTGCGGGTTGTGCGAAGCCGTGATGATCAGCCCGCCGTCGGCCTCAAAGTGATCCACCGCGACCCCGGCCGTCGGCGTCGTCGCCACGCCGAGATCAATCACGCGGCAGCCCGACGCCGCGAGCGTCCCCACCACCAGATCCCGCACCATCGCACACGACCGGCGACCGTCCCGCGCGAGCACGATCGTCACGGGCCGACCGGACCGGCTCTGCGGGCGCACGCCGGCCAGCCACGAGGCCACGGCGTTGGCGTACCGGCAGACGACCTCCGGCGTGAGCGATTCGCCGACGATGCCGCGGCATCCACTCACCGAGAGCATCAGAGGCGCAGCGTTGGACTGATCGTGATGGGCAGATGGGGCGGTCGCCTCGGGCATGACTGAGAATCCTTTTCGGCTCGGGGGATCGCATGATAGATCATGCCCCCGCTCCGATCAGGCCGCCAGCGATTCCGGGCGATCCACGGCCTGGATCACATGCAGCGTCCACGGCTCGAAGTCGGCAAGATCGATCCGAGGCCCCGGAACGCTCCGCCCGGCGTTCAACCGGTACACCCGCACGATCGGGCGGTCGGGCATCGCCGTGTGCGCCCCGATCACCTGCGCGATCTCCCCGGAAGACAGCCGCACATGCGAACCAACCGGAAACAGCCCCGTCGACTCCACCAGAGCCCGCACCACCTTCCGGTCGTACATCCGCTCCGCCCCAACCCGGATGAGCTGCTCGATCACCTGATACGGCGAAATCGGCCGACGGAACGGCCTCGGGTGCGTCGTCGCAGCGTACGCATCCGCCACCGCGATCACCCGCGCATAGTCGCAGATCTTCGAAGACCGCACCCGCAGCGGATACCCGCTCCCGTTCTCGCGCTCGTGATGCTGGTACGCCGCACGCCGCACCGATTCCGGCAGCCCCTCAATGTCTTCCATCAGTACCACCGACCAGGTGGAATGCCTCCACACCCGGTTGATCTCCGTATCCGTCAGCGGGCGAGAAGCCGTGCGGATCTCGCGCGGGATCATCGCCATGCCGAGGTCCGACAGGAGCCCCGCCAGCCCGCAGCACCGCACATCCTCGCGGCTCCAACCCAGACGAGCCGCGATCGCCACACAAAGCACCCCCGTGCTGTACGCGTGGTCGGTCAGGAAATCATCGCCCCTCGGGAAGAGCAGCGAGAGCTGCGTGTACTGCTGCGGGTAACGCACCAAAAGGTCGAGAAGCTCATCCACGAGTTCCAGCCCCTGCGCCACCGGCGTCGGAAGCCCCGCCAGACACCGCGAGTACAGCTCCGTCAGCGCCGCCACTCGGTCCGCCCGAAAGCGTGCCAGCCGCTCCTCGTCCGGCCAGGTGTGATCCTCGTGCGCATACAGTTGCACCGGGTCCGGGCCGATCTGCACACGCAGCGGGATCGACGACCACAGGTGCTGCAGGTCCGACACGATCGTGTCCGCCAGCTTCATCCGCGCAGCGCGCTGCCGATGCGATTCGTGCCCTGTCGGACTGGCGAACGCGCCCGGGGCGTACGCCCGCGCATGGACCGTGTCCGCTCGCTCACCCCCGTGCAGTGCCATCCGGCCCCCCACCGTGACGAACTCCCTGCGCGCCCGTTCCCCAGCCCGCGGCCCACGCTCGGCGTTCAGAATCCGCGCGGTCTGCATCTCGCTCGCCGAGTCCGCAAAGAACAGGTTCCCCGGCGATCCATCCGGCTCCGCCGCCGCAGCCATCTCGCGCAGCACAACGCACACTTCCTCCGACAGCCGGGCCCCCTTCCCGATCAGCTTGATCCCCTGGCGGGTATAGATCGCGCGAGGCAGCGTCATGCCGATCGTCAGCATCTCGGGCTGGATGGGTCGGACTGGCACGGGCGCGGCAACCTCTCCGGAGGGAATGCTCCACCTCCGCTATCGGCGGGTCCGATACCCGCATTGAGCCAGATCAGCCGATGCGTCGGGTCCGCATGCGGGTTATTCTTGGACCATGCCCCCGAGCACGCCCTTCCCGCCCCACTGCCTCACCCTCGAAACCGTCTTCAGCGCGGCACACGCCATCGTCATGCAGGGCCAGCGCGAGCCGCTCCACGGACACGACTGGCGCGTCACCGTCCGCATCGGGGGCGACACTCTCGACCCCGACGGCCTGCTCGTCGACTTCCACAAGGTCTCCCACGACCTGCGCGCCATCGTCGAGCCATGGCACAACCGGTCGCTCAACGAGGTCGAACCGTTCGACACCGTCAACCCCACCGCCGAACTCGTCGCGCAAACAATCGGCGACCGCATGGCGAAGACGCTTCCCGATGGCGTGCGACTGATCAGCGTGAGCGTCACCGAAGCCGTCGGCTGCGCTGCGGAATACTGGCCTCGATAGATCGGCTCAGCCCTTGCCCGACTCCTTCGCCCACGAGTCCTTCAGCGACACCGTGCGGTTGAACACCAGCTTCGCATCGGTCGAGTCACCGTCCAGGCAGAAGTACCCCTGCCGCTCGAACTGCACGCGCGTGATCCCGTCGGCGAAGCTCGTCTCGTTCGCGCCCGGCTTCCAGTTCGGCTCCAGGTAGCACGCCTCAAGCACCTGCAGCGAGTCGCGGTTCAGATTCTCGTAAAACGACCAGTCATCGCCCGCGTCCTTCGGCTTGCGATCGGGCTTCTCGACCGAGAACAGCCGGTCGAACTGGCGCACCTCCACCTTGACCGCATGGTCCGCCGACACCCAGTGCAGCGTCCCCTTCACCTTTCGCACATTCCCATCCGCATCCGGCGGCGGCGAATCCCCGCCCCGCGTCTGCGGGTCGTAGGTGCAGCGCAGCTCGACGATGTTCCCATCGCTGTCCTTGATGACCTCTTCGCACGCGATCCAGTATCCGTAGCGCAGGCGCACCTCGCCGCCCGGCTTGAGCCGGAAGAACTTCCTCGGCGCATCCTCCATGAAGTCGTCACGCTCGATGTACAGATTCTTCGTGAACGGCACCTCGCGCGAACCCGCCGACGGATCCTCCGGGTTGTTCACGGCCTCCAGCCACTCCGTCCGGCCCTCATCGCCGCCGTCGCCCCAGTTGGTGATCGTCACCCTGATCGGATCGAGCACGGCCATCCGGCGCGGGGCGACCTTATTGAGATGCTCGCGCGCTGCGTTCTCCAGCCGACCGATGTCGATCATCGCGTCGAACTTGGTCACGCCGATCTCCTCGCAGAAGCTGCGGATCGACTCCGGCGTATACCCCCGGCGCCGGTATCCGGAGATCGTCGGCATGCGCGGATCGTCCCAGCCCGACACCACACCGTCCTGCACCATCTTCAGGAGGTTCCGCTTGCTCATCACCGTGTAGGTCGGCCGGAGCTTGGCGAACTCGATCTGCTGCGGGTGCGCGATGGTCTCGCCCCACTCCGAGCCCGGCCCCCGCCCTTCGTTGATCGCCTCGATGAACCAGTCGTACAGCGGCCGGTGGTCCTCGAACTCCAGCGTGCAGATCGAGTGCGTGATGCCCTCGATCGAATCCTCGATCCCGTGGGCCCAGTCGTACATCGGGTAGATGTGCCACGCGCTGCCCGTCCGGTGGTGCTTCGCGTTCAAGACGCGGTACATCACCGGATCGCGAAGATTGATGTTCGGCGAGGCCATGTCGATCTTCGCGCGCAGCACCTTCGATCCGTCGGGAAACTCACCCGTCCGCATCTTCTCGAACAGTTCAAGATTCTCCTCGACCGACCGTTCACGGTAGGGCGAGGCCGTCCCCGGCTCCTTCAGCGTGCCGCGGCTCTCGCGGATCTGATCCGCGTTCTGATCGTCCACATACGCCTTGCCCTTTTTGATCAGCTCGACGGCGTACGCGTACATCTGCTCGAAGTAGTCCGACGCGAACTTCGGCTGGCCCGCGAAGTCGAACCCCAGCCACTGCACATCCGCCGTGATCGAGTCCACATACCGCTGCTCTTCCTTCGCGGGGTTCGTATCGTCGAAGCGCAGGTTGCAGGAGCCGCCGTACCGCTCGGCCAGCCCGAAGTTCAGGCAGATGCTCTTGGCGTGCCCGATGTGCAGAAACCCGTTCGGCTCCGGAGGAAAGCGCGTCCGCACCTGACCGCCCCACTTCCCGGAGGCGTTGTCGGATTCAATAATGCGGCGGATGAAATGAACCGGGGCGTCTTCGGTGTTACCCGCAGGAGCTTTGGTGGCGTTTGCCATGTGGAACTGTTTCTTTCGTATATACGAGTCAGACTCGCACTTCAGTCAGCAAGAGCCTTCTCCAACTGATCGATATCCATAACCATGACCGATGAGGCGTAATTGATCAGGCAACTCGATGGACCGGAATCCGATGCCTGGGCCCGTTGCAATTCTTTTTTCAAGTCCTGACGCTTGATCTCAACGAACCTGATACCAGTATTGCCCTGAACTCCTACGAGCTGTTGCAGGGCCCGCTCAAGGCGTTTTTCGTCGGTAAACAGAGCGAATGCACTGCCACCGTCAACCGGCACCACAGCGGGGACGGGACATCCGTCCTGCTCGGAGCACAACATGTAGTACGGATTCAACTTGCCAAGCCGGCGCTCCAGGCGCACCCACCCGGCGGGGTGATTTTGCGCTCGCACTCCGTCCACGAAGCGATCGAACCATTCCATCGGTAATCGATCGAACTGATGCTCGTACATTGCGGGCAAATTCGAGATCGGGGCGAAGTACCCGCCGCGATCAATGTCGAGGTTGAACATCACCCCAACCACTTCCTGCGGGTAGTTGCAGAACGCCGTGATGGCTGCGTCCCGATCGGTGCTGATCACAGCGTGCGTAGTCCGCTCAGGAAAACGCTTGACACTCGCGCGATGCGCCCTTTCTTCACTGGTGTACACACACACCATCGGACGGCCTTGCTCGACAACAACAAGCGGATTCGGCATGGACCCTTCACCGAGACTCTGCCCAGCGGACTGGTCACCGGCCGGGATCATGTGCCACTTCTCAAGCCCCATTGTCCGATCCCAGAGATCCCCCATCTTCGCAGGATTGGCTTTGGCTTCCTCCATCAGCGAATCAAACTCATCCGATACAGGTGAAGGGCTATCGCCACTCGATTGCGGTTCTGACTGGCTGGATCGGGGCGGAGCATCCGCTTCCGCATGTTTGCGCTTCTTGAAAAACATCTCGGTTCCTTCCTACTGAATAAGAACTGGTCAAACTCCGGCCGCCAGCAGACGCTGGCACTCGACCACGCAGCGGTCGATCCGGTCCAGCGTCTCGTCCTTGCCGAGCGCGGCCAGCGTCTCGCCGATGGGCGGGCTGACCGGCGTGCCGGTCACCGCGACGCGGATCGGCTGAGCGACCATGCCCATGCCGATCTCGTTCTTCTCGCAGTAGTCCGCGACCAGCTTCGACAGCGGCTCGGTCGACCAGTCGTCGTGCTCGGCCAGCACGCCCCGGAAGTCGCGCAGCACGCCCAGCCCCGCCGCGTCGTTGCGGGTGAGGTTCTTCTTGACCGCCTTCTCGTCGTACACGATCTCCGAAGCGGGCGTCACCGCGAACACGCACCGGCGGGCCGCGTCGAAAAAGGTCTTGCACTGCGGCTGCACCGCCAGCGCGATCACGCGGAACGCCTTCTCGGACAGCTTCTCGACGATCGCCGGCTCGTAGTCCCTGCAATACCCCGCGAACCGCTCGACGAACTCATCGGCCGGGAGCTGCGTGATCACATCGGTGTTGAACGCCATCAGCTTCGCCCGGTCGAACCGCGCGTTCGACTTGCCGATCCGCGCGATGTCGAAGTCCTTGGCCAGGAAATCCATGTCGAACTTCTCGCGGTCGCCGCCCCCGTCCTGCTTGCTGGGGGTCCACCCGAGCAGCGAGATGAAGTTAGTGATGACCTCGGGCAGGTACCCCGCCTTGCGGAAGTCCTCGACCGACACCTCCGGCAGCAGGATCCCCAGCGCCTCGGCCAGCCGATCGATCGTCTCGCCCTCGAGCTGGGCCTTCTTGTCGCCGGCCCACTCGCGCAGCTCGTCGATCCCGATGATCCCCTCGGGCAGCTCGGCGTGCACCTCGTCCACGCTCCGGCGCTTGAAGATCTCCTTCACGGTCGTGTCGCGCTCGCGCTTGCTCATCTTCGCGCCCTTGTCGTTGAAGATCAGCGGCATGTGCGCGTACACCGGAGTGGCAAACCCGAGCGCCTTCTGCAGAGCCACATGCCGGGGCGTGTTATTCAAATGCTCCTGACCGCGCAGCACATGCGTCACCCCCATCAGCGCATCGTCCACCACCACCGCGAAGTGGTAGGTCGGGTAGCCGTCCATCTTGCGGATGATGAAATCGTCCAGCTCCCCCGGCGCGAAACTCACCTCGCCCAGCACCTCGTCGTGCACACGCACGCCCTCATCGGGCATCATCAGGCGCACCACATGCTCCTCGCCGTCGGCGACCCGTTGCATCCGCTCGGCCTGCGACAACTGCAGAGCCGCCCGGTCGTACCGATACTGCCGACGCTCGACCTGGGCCAACTCCCGCTTGGCGGCGAGTTCCTTCGCATCATCAAACGCGTGATACGCCTTGCCCTCCGCGATCAGCCGGTCAATGTGCTCATTATAAATATCCAGCCGCTCCGATTGAGAGAACGGGGCCACCCCCCTCGGGTCTCCCCCAACGGTCCGACCCTCGAACTCGATCTCCGGACCCTCGTCCCAGTCGATCCCCAGCCACGCCAGATCCTCCAGAATCGCCTTCGCAGACGCCTCCGACGAGCGGGCCTGGTCCGTGTCCTCCAGGCGCAGCAGGAAATGCCCGCCCTTCGCCTTGGCATACGCCCAACAGAACAGGGCCGTCCGGGCTCCCCCGATGTGGAGATGACCGGACGGAGACGGGGCAAATCGCGTGATGACGGGCAAAGAATCGGTGCTCATACCGCCAGTGTAGCCGTTTCGCCCGGCGCGTTAGGATGCCCCCTCTGTCGGCGGCGTCCGTCGCCCGATCTTCTTTCTCTCATCCCAGCAGGAACACCCTCCCCATGCCCCTGATCGTCACCGGAAGCATCGGAATCGACACCATCGAAACCCCCTTCGACCGCCGCGAAAAGATCCTCGGCGGCTCCTGCAGCTACTTCTGCGCCGCCGCCAGCTTCTTCACCGATGTCCGCATGGTCGCCGCCGTCGGCGGCGACTTCCACGAGGACTACCGCGCCATCCTCAAGCGCTTCCCCAAGGTCGATATCTCCGGCCTCGAAGTCCGCGAGAGCTCCAAGACCTTCGCCTGGGGCGGCAAGTACTTCGACGACTGGAACCAGCGCGAAACCCTCTTCACCGACCTCGGAGTCCTCACCGAACACCCCCCCAAAGCCCCCGCCGCCTTCGCCGACAGCAAGTTCGTCTTCCTCGCCAACACCCACCCCGCCGTACAGCACGAGATGCTCCACTCCTTCCCCGAGCGGGTCTTCAGCGTCGCCGACTCCATGAACCTCTGGATCGACACCGCCCAGACCGAGCTCCGCAAACTCCTGCGCGACATCGACGGACTCATCATCAACGATGAAGAGGCCCACATGCTCACCGGCATCCGCAATGTCATCTCCGCCGGACGCAAGATCATCGAGACCATGGGCCCCATGTTCGTCGTCATCAAGAAGGGCGAGCACGGCTGCGTCCTCGTCCACGACCAGGGCGTCGCCATGCTCCCCGCCTACCCCGTCGAGAAGGTCGCCGACCCCACGGGCGCTGGCGACTCCTTCGCCGGCGGCATGATGGGCCACCTCGCCGCCGCCCACAGCAAGGACATGAATGTCTCCATCGGCTCCATCCAGCAGGCCCTCGCCCACGGAACCGTCATCGCGAGTTTCGCGATCGAGAGCTTCGGACTCGACCGCCTCGCCGAACTCACCAAGGAAGAAGTTGCCCAGCGCTACACCGATTTCCAGGAGATGGTGAAGGTCTGAGCCGCCGCTCAGTCTGCGGCTTCATCTTCCATGCACTCCGCGCGGGTCTTGCAACTGAACGAGCAGGCACCGCTCGAACTCCAGCGGAACAACTCAACGCAGGCAGCTTTACTCCCATCCCGTCGGGTTCGGACGCACGCCCGCTCCGCGCTCTCAAAGCAGGTGACAAAGCTCGGGGCCTCGCTGCCCTCATTCTTCACATGCTCGAAGTACGCGATGTGCGTAAAGAACGCGTTCGAGAGCATCGCCGCGGCGTGGGCACCGGAGCGCGCACCGAACACGACTCGTCCGAACTCGCGATCCAGGTCTCGATCCCATGTCACCCGACCCGACATGCCGTTCTTCACATCCTCGATCAGCACGGTCCGCTCCGGCCCGTCAACCGGCTCCAGATCGAAGTGCGTCACCGCTTCGCCATCCTTGAGCGTTGCGAGGATGTTCCGACGCTCGTCCCCGAAGTCCCACTGCCGGTTCGCGCGGCTCACGCTCTCGCGCGTCAGCACCACCGCGAACGGAATCTTCTGACCCGAGTCGTGCCGATTCAGAAATCCCTTCAGCGTCCAGCCATCGGCCCCGCCCGGAGTCCGCTCCCGAACCTCGACCTCTATGAACGAGAAGTCCGCGGTCTCAAAGTCCAGCATCATCAGCGGATCACCGTCCGCCGGATGCGAGTTGTGCGGCTCGCCCGCGATCACCAGGGTCGCAAGCCCAAAGCAGCAAAAAGCCAGAGCGGTAAGCCAGAAACATCTCATGGAATTCCTCCTATCGGGGGGGTATTCGATGAATGCACTGTACCGAAATCGCTCGGCAAACCCAAGACAAATCTTCGAATCAGAGCAGTCCCAGCACCCGCTCCACCGCCGCGGCCTGCGCGATCGTCTGCTCCGCCGTCGGGCGCAACTCGACCTTCCCCGCCATCGCATCGTTGAAATGCCTGAACATCGACGGCGCCCCGCCCTCGCCCAAGGGCGGCGTGATCGTCTGCTCACCCTCCCCATCCGGGTGGTTCGCAAACCGCGTCAGATGGACGCTCAGATCATCCCCGCCGGGGTTGTAGGGCCGCGTCGTCGTCAGCCGCCCCCACGACCCGGTCAGCGTCGTCGTCACGCCCTCGGTCACCTCCATCGAGGTGAAGCTGTGCCCCAGCACGCCGCCCGCGAAGCGGAACGCCATCGACAGCGAGACATCCACGCCCGCGCTCTCGCCGGGCAGCGGCTCGGCGAACCGCCCCGTCGCGCTCACTTCCTCCGGCTCGCCCGCCAGCAGGCGCATCAGCGACAGCGGGTACACGCCCAGATCCATCATCGCCCCGCCCTGCATCGCGTGGCTCAGCCGCGTGTTCTCCGTCGGCCCGCCGACCAGCGTGTGCGACCGGTCGCAGCGGATAAGGCGGAGTTTGCCGATCAGCGACCCCGGCGTCTCCCCCGCCGTGGCCACCTTCACCAGCCAGTCCGTCTGCGGGTGATACAGGTAGGTCCACACCTCCCCGATCAGCTTCCCGGCCTTCTCGGCCTCCGCGAACGCCCGCTCCGCCTCCGCCCTCGTCGACGCGAACGGCTTCTCGCAGAGCACATGCTTGCCCGCACGCACCGCCGCGATCGACTGCTCCACATGCAGATGGTTCGGCGTCGCGACATACACCGCGTCCAGATCGTCCCGCTTCAGCAGATCCTCAACGGTGCAGCCAATGTCTGGGTCCAGCCCGGCAGACTGCGCCAGCGCACGCCCCCGCTCGGGTTCGCGGCTGGCGATCGCGCGCACATCGCAGCCCACACCGAGCATGCACGGCAGATGCCCGGCTGCGATGCGACCGGTGCCGATGATGCCCCAGCGGGGTCCGGACATGGCGTGTTCCTACTCGGAAAAACCGATCAGCGGGCCGAAGCCGCGGCGACCTTCGCCCGCGCCTTGTCGCGCTCGGCGGTGATCTTCTCCATCTCCTCGAAGTCCGCGCTCTTGCGCGCCTCCGCCTCGGCCAGCTCCGCCTTGGCCTCCTGCGCGTCCAACTCGTCCACCGGAACCGCGCCCTGCGCCAGAATCGTCAACTCGTCGTTGACATTCTGCATGAACCCGCCCTCGATGAACCAGCTCTTCGAGCCGGAGCCGGGGAAGTCCAGACGCAGCCGACCGGGTCCCAGCTTGCCGACGATCGCACCGGTCAGGTGCATCACGCCCCGCTGCCCGTCGTGCATGGGCACGGAGGCGTAGATGACCTCGGCATCGAGGATGCGGGCTTCGGGCGTGATCAGCTTGCAGGTGAAGGACTTGTCGGCCACAGGGAACTCCGTGTTTCGGGAGGGGTTCTTCGGGCTGCTGGGGAGCAGGGAGACAAATTGTAACGATCACGGGTCAATCCTGCCCGCCGGGAATCGTCGATTTCAGGCCCGAATCAGCCGCCTTCGCGGTCCTTGCGGGCCGCCTCGACGATCCGTTGAGCCGTACGCACCGCGGCGAACCCCGCCTCCGCGTCGATCGGCGGCTTCTCGCCCGTCCGCAGAGCGTGCAGGAAACTCGAGATCTCCATCTCGAGCTGGTCCGCGTCGTCGATCTCCAGGGGATCGATCGTCAGCAGGTCGCCGTAATCCAGATCCGAAAGGTCCGTCCCGGCCCGCAGGGCCTCGCGGATCTCGTCCATCTGCATCTGGTTGGCGGTCTTGCGGATCAGGACGCCGCTCTTCTTGGCGTAGTCGATCGACACATACCCGTTGTCGCCGATGATCCGCGTCTTCCGCTCGGTCTTCATCGCCAGCCGGCTCGCTGTGATCGTCGCCACGCACTTGCCCGCCGGGGTATCGAAAGTCAGCCGCGCGTTGCAGACATCCTCGTGCTCGGTCAAGACCGGCACGCCCGAGGCCTGCACCTCCGTCGGCTCGATGCCGCCCATCAGCCAGAGCACCACATCGAGGTCGTGGATCATCATGTCCATCACGACCGACACATCCACGCTCCGGAAGGTCATCGGGCTGACCCGGTGCACCTCCAAGAACCGCGGCACGATGCCCTTCGGCCCGCCGCTCCCGTCGTCCATCGAGGTCCGCTGCGCCCGCTCCAGCGCCCGCACCGCCGGGTTGAACCGCTCGATATGCCCGACCATCAGGCACGCCCCGTGCCGCTCGGCCAGGTCGGCCAGCTCGCGGGCCTCCTTCGAATCATTCGCCAGGGGCTTCTCAATGAGACACGCCACCCCCGCCTCCAGCAGGGGCCGGGCACACTTGAGGTGGTAGGTCGTCGGTACCGCGATCGACACCGCGTCCACCCCCAGATCGATCAGTTCCTGCTCGGTCGCGAACCCCGGCACGCCCAGACGCTCGGCGTTGGCGTTCCGCTGGGCCTCGCCCTGATCCACCACCCCCACCAGTTCCACCGGGCCAACCGGCGAATCATCACCCAGGTTCTGAAAATGCTTGTACTTCGTGGCGTGGTGACGACCCATCCGCCCAACCCCCACCGCCCCGCAGCGCAGGGTCTTGGTGGCAAGATCGGACGAAGCGGCAGCGGTCGATGGCGTAGGCATGGATGCAAACAACTCCGATGCGGCAAGCGGATTCGCTCGCCTCAGCAGTAAGGAACCGTAGGGTAGCAGACCCGATGCCCACGGACCGCTCGCCCACAAGGCCAACCTCGGCCCCATGATGGTTAGGAATCACTAGCCACCCGCTCCGCCGCGCGGCCCCGACTCCCTCCCCGGCGACTCCCCCTCCAGCCCGTACGGGTTGTACTCCTTACCCTCCTCATCCGGATCATCGGGCTCCACATCCGATCCCGAATCCAGCAGCGTCACCCCCGCCTCCACCGGGTCGGGCGCCGAGAACAGCGGCGCGGCTTTCACACTCGCCGCGTCCGAACGCGCGGTCATCTCTTCCGCACGCTTGCGCGCCCGCGCGGCGATCCGCGCATCCCGCTCCCGCTCCGTCCGCGCGTTGTGGATCGACCAGCGCACCGTCGAAGCCAGAAGCATCGAGAACACGAAGATCAGCAGCAGACACCCGAACGCGAACACGCTCACGATCGTGCTGATCAGCGAGATGAACACCCCGAACCCCCGCGTGTCCGGCGTCAGACTGAACAGCCCGCCCAGCGGCGCGTTCACGATGAACGCCACCAGCGCCAGCACCAGGTACAGCCCGAACCCCATCGAACAGGCCCGGAGCTGCTGCCCCCTCGAATAGTCCCGCGCCCAGTCCGCCAGCAGCGAGATGTGCCACGCCGCGCAGCAGATCCCCGCACCCGCCCCCGTCAGCAGAACCGTGAACAGCCAGTCCGGCGCAACGAACGGGGTCAGCGCATCCACGATCCCCAGCCCCAACAGCAGGTACATCACCCCGTACCCCGCCACGCACAACCGGCGCAGCAGCGTCCACTCTCCACCCTCGCCCTGCGCCTGCAGCTTCAAATGCGGGCGCACCCGCTTGCGCAGGATCACGAACCCCGCGAGCGGCATCACCGCGATGCTCGCCAGCGCCACCATCCCGCCGTAACCCACCCCCACAAGGTCCAGCATCGCGCCGATCGGAACCAGCAGCCCCGACAGACCGAACACCACCAGCGCGCTCGCCAGCGTGTTCAGATACCCCGCCGGCGCGTTGCCCATGTGATCGTCGCCGCCCTTCTTGCGACGCGAAATGATCGTCCCGCACTCCGGGCAAGGCGAACCGACGAACAGCCCCTGCAGGTTGTACCCGCACTTCGTGCACGCCAGCGGCTCCCGGACCATCTCGGTCGCGTCCGCCGACATCGCCGTCGAGCGTGGCTTCTGCTCGGTCATGGCTCACCGCTTCCCTTCTCCGGGCCGAGCGACACGGCCGCCCCGCCCGAGTGTACCGCGATCGGCGGTGCCCCCGGCACCGGCAGCAGCGCACGCACGCTCCCCCCGAACAGCGCCACCAGCCACACCGATCGCGCCAGAGCAAACAGCAACGCCCCCGGAACCAGCACCGCCGTCAAAACCGCCCACGCGATCGGCACGATCCCGAAGAACCCCACCATCAATAGCGCCACCGGGTACAGCGCCACCGCCAGAACCCCCAGCACCACCGTGTACACCGGGATCCAGCCCGTCTGGCGCAGCGATAGCGACAGCGTCCCCGGCTCGTATCGGCTGCTCCGCGCATCCAGACGAGTCGCCAGCCGCGCCAGGTACCATACCCCCGTCAGGTGCATCAGCACCGCCCCCAGCAGCACCGCGACAAACGCGATCGACAGCAGCAGCGCCCCGCCGGGCCCGATCAGCCACTCCACCACCCCCGACGGGTTCACCGGACTGCCCATCGCTCGGATCATCAGGACCGAGATGCCGCCGAAAACCAGAACGGTGCACGACAGCGCCAAAAGCCGAGGCATCGCACGCAGCCACTCCAGCCCGTCCCGCCCGCTCGACGGCGCACCGCTCAGAAACCACCACCCCGCCGCAAGCTCGCCGCACACCAGCCCGGTGATCATCCACGCCAGCGCCGAGCCCGGCAGCTTCGCGATCTCATCGTCCAGCACCAGCACGATCGCGATGAACCCGAAACACACCAGGCACACCATGAGCACTGCGGCCGCCACCCACACCATCGTGCTCGCCGTCGCCAGACGCCTCCTGTACCGCGCTGGCTCCAGCCCCAGCCAGCGCCAGTTCAGCGTGTCCGCGATCGCCAGCGCGCACTCCGGGCAGGCCCCGTCGCTCGGCAGCCCGCCCAGGTCGTACCGGCACCCCAGACAGCGCGTGCCCGGATCGACGCGATCTTGCTCCGTCGGCGGCGTCACCATCGCTGGACCTTATGCCTCACAGCCCCGGCGGGTCCGGATGACCGCCGATCGGGCCGATCTCGTCCGCCGAACGGTCCGGGGCGCGCTCCGACGTCGCCGACGCCTCGTTCATCGACGGATCCCCCGCAACCACACCCAGACGGTTGCGCCGATCGCGCCGAAGCTCGTCCTCCGCACGCTCGATCGTGCCGATCAGCACGCTCAGCCGCGCGTGCAGCGCGCCGAAGGTCCACGCGTACACCACCGCCAGCAGCCCCACCACCAGCAGCGCCACCGTCGCCACAAAGTCCACCATCCCCATCCGCTGGCGCACCACCAGATCCAGCCCCACCAGCGCGAGAACACCCACCACGCCCATCAGCAGCCCAATCCCCACCCGCACCCGTGCCGCAGCGCTCCCGCGACGCCCCACCGCCGCCCGCCGGATCAGCATCCCCGCTCGCAGCCACAGCGCGATCGCCGTCAACGCCAGCAGCCCCACCACCGCCGCGCTCAACACCGCCGCGCCCTCGAACGCCACGAACACCAGCGCATCGTGAGGCCCCGGCACCACCGGAGGCACGCCCAGCCGCATCGCGCACACCAGAAGACCAAAGCAGAAGCACACCACCGGCGTCGCCACACACACCGCGCGCACCACCATCAGCCATCCCATGCCCCGGCTCGGCTCGGGCCAGCAGTCCGTCAGCCGCCACGCGCTCTTGCTCATCGCCACCGACCACGGCAACAGCAGCAGCAGCGCCGCCACAAGCACCGCGAAGTTGGCGATCGGGCGGTGCGCCCCGAAGTTCGGCAGCGCGACCAGCCACCCCAGCACCAGCCCACCCGCCACGCACCACGGCAGCGTCCCGCTCGCGCGATGCAGACGAGCAAGGTGGTACGCCGGCGCGTAGCCCAAGTGATGTTCAGACAAATTCGGATCGGGGTTGGCTCGCTCGCGGCTCACGCCGTCGCCGCGGCACCGGTGACCGCCTCAACCGCCGAGCGGAAGAAGCCCAGCCCCGGCGTCACGCCCTGCTTCATATCGCCCGACAACCGCGTCGCGTACGGATGATGGTTCCAGCTCAGGTACCGCTCGGGATGAGGCATCAGCCCGAAGATCCGCCCCGTCGCGTCGCAGATCCCCGCGATGCCGCCCAGATCGCGCGGCCCGCCCTGTGAACCGTTGATGTCCCGCGTGTAGTACAGCGCCGCCTGCCCGGAGGCCTCGAGCGTCGCGATCGTCTCCGGCAGAGGCGCGACGAACCGCCCCTCGCCGTGCGCCACCGGCAACTGCTGCACCACCGGATCGATCGGCGCCTCGCGCAGGTGCGCGGTCCACACGCACGGGCTGTCCGCGTTCGCCCGCACGCCCACCCAGGTATCGACGAATCGCCCGGACGCGTTGTCGGCCAGCGTCACCGCGTTCGGCGCCGGCTTCTCCGGCCAGCGCTCGCCCGCGCGAGGTCCCGGCAGGAGGCCCGTCTGTGTCAGCACCTGGAACCCGTTGCACACCCCGATCATGCACACGCCGCGCTCCGCCGCCGCGGCGAGCGCGGGATACAGCCGCTCCCGGATCCGCATCGCCATCACCCGCCCCGCGCCGATGTCGTCGCCGTGCGAGAACCCGCCGGGGAAACCGATCAGTTGATACTTCTCGATCCGCTTCGGATCCGCGATCAGCGCACTCAGGTGCACCAGCTCGGCATCGGCCCCCGCGAGCTCGAACGCGCGGCACAACTCGGCATCGCAGTTCGTGCCAGCAGTGCGGATGACAAGGGCGTTCGGCCGTTCGGCGCTGGGCATAGTGAGCTTCCTTACCAGTCGAGCGGCTGGGTGAACGCGGTCAGGCAATCGGCGACGCTCACCGAAAGCAGCGTGGACTTGAGCGAATCGAACACATCGAGCTGCGCATCGTCGGTGATGATCCCGATCGGCTCCGCGCCGAGCCCCGCCGCCCGCGCCCGGTCGGCGATCCGGGCGGACTCGCCCGGCCCAACCTGCAGCACATAGCGCGACGGCCCCTCGCCGAACAGCAGCGTGCGCCGCTCGTCCTCGGTCGCGCCGTTCATCAGCTTGTCGATGAAGAGCCCGGCGCCGGGCGAGGCCCGCGTCGGGTCGAACGCCGCGAGCAGCATCTCGGCGACGCACGCCAGCAGGCCGCCCTCCGAGCAGTCGTGCGCTGCGCGGACCGCGCCCGAAGCGATCAGGTCCGCGACGAAGCGCGCTGCCTTCGGGCCGAGTTCGAGATCCGGCGTGATCATCGGCTCCGTCGACGAGCGCCCCAGCAACAGGTCGGCGTGCGAGCCGGTCATCGACACCACATGCGCGGTGCCGCCATCGTCGGGCAGACCGATCAGGAGCAGCTCGTCCGGCTCGCTGCCGGGCGCCGACGGCTTGGCGTCCATCGTCGTCAGCCGCTCCAGCGACCCGACCACGCCCATACCCGTGACGAGCAGCGTCGGCGGGATCTCGACGAGCACCGCCTTGCCCGCAGCATCGGTGTAGCGGAACTGGTTGTTCAGCGAATCCTTGCCCGAGACGAACGGCGTGCGGTAGGCCTTCGCGCCGTCGTAGCAGGCGATCGCGCAGCGCACCAGCCCGCCCATGTTCTGAGGACGATCGCAGCTCGGCCAGCAGAAGTTGTCGAGGATCGCGATGCGATCCGGATCGGTGCCGGCGCACACGAGGTTGCGCACGCACTCATCAATCGCGCTGAGCGTCATCACATACGGATCGCCGCCGGCGACATCGGGCGAGCCGAGGTTGGTCTGAAGGCCGCACGCGATCGACAGCCCCTGATCGACGCCCGGCACCGGCTGGATCACCGACGCGTCGCCCGGCCCGTCGCCGCCGGGGCCGACCAGCGGCTTGAGCAGCGTGTTGCCCTGCACCTCGTGGTCGTACTGGCGGATGATCCAGCGCTTGCTGGCGAGGTTCGGGTGCGCGAGCAGCTTCAGCAGCAGCTCATCGTGGTCCACGCGCTCGGCCGGGGGGAGCTGCCGCCCCTCGGGCGCGGTCCACGACGCCTCGCGCACCGGCATCGGGATGCCCTCGTGCAGGAAGTGCATCGTCATGCAGCCGACCTCTTCGCCCTCGAAACGCAGCACCAGCTGCGCCTCGCCCTGCGCGTTCTGCGAACCGAAGGTGCCGAGCACCGACAGTTCGACGCCCTCCTCATCGCAGATGCGCTGCAGCTTCTCGATGTTCTGCCGCGGCACGGCCAGCACCATCCGCTCCTGGCTCTCCGAGATCCAGATCTCGTCGTAGCGCAGGCCCGCGTATTTCAGCGGGGCCTTATCCAGATCGACCACCGCGCCGACCTTCTCGCCCATCTCGCCGATCGCGCTCGAGAACCCGCCCGCGCCGCAGTCCGTGATCGCGCTGAACAGGGGCGAGCCGTGCTCATCGCGCGCCCGCATGATCGCATCGAGCGTGCGCTTCTCCTCGATCGCGTTGCCGATCTGCACCGCGTGCGAGAACTCGTCGGCGTGCGTGTCGGTCAGTTCCGCGCTCGAGAAGGTCGCTCCGTGGATGCCGTCCTTGCCGGTCCGCCCGCCGAGCGCCACGATCAGGTCGCCGGGCTTCGCGCTCGCGCCTCCGTCACCACCGGCCAGCTCGGTCGGGATCGTGCCGATGCAGCCGCAGAACACCAGCGGGTTGCCGATGTACCGATCGTCGAAGTACACCGCGCCGTTGATCGTCGGAATGCCCATGCGGTTCCCGTAATCGCGCACGCCGTCGACCACACGCGTCAGGATCTGCCGCGGATGGATCACGCCCGGCGGCAGATCCACCTGCTGTGGGTGCGCCACGCAGAAGACATCCGTCGCCGCGACCGGCTTCGCCGCCAGCCCCGTCCCCATGATGTCGCGGATGCACCCGCCGATGCCCGTCGCCGCGCCGCCGTAGGGCTCGATCGCCGACGGGCGGTTGTGCGTCTCGACCTTGATGCACACCGCCGTGTCGTCGGTGAACCTCACCACTCCCGAGTTGTCGTGGAACACGCTCAGCGTCCAGTCCACGCCCTCGTCGATCAGCTCGAAGGTCGCCGCGGCGACCGTGGACTTGAGAATATTGTCGATCCGCACCGTGCCGTCGCCATCGACCGTCACGCCCGGCGCGCGCTTCGCGCTCCAATCGATCGGGTCGCTCGCCATCGACGATGAGTATCGCACGCTCGACTTGAGCGTCTTGTGCACGCAGTGCTCGGACCAGGTCTGCGCCAGCGTCTCGAGCTCGATGTCGGTCGGCTCGCGCCCGGCATCTTTGTACCACCGCTGGATCGCGCGCATCTCGTCCAGCGACAGGAACAGGTGACCGTCGCGCGAGAGCCGCTTCAGCGCCTCATCATCGAGCGTCGTGATCTCGACAAGGCGCAGCGTCTGATCCGCAGACCGCGCGGCGGGGAACCGCTCCGGGTGCCACGGCGAACGGTGGACCTGCTCGATCACCGGGTTGTACAGCACGCGCCGGGCCAGATCGTCGGCCTGCTCGCGCGTCAGACCGCGGATGTCGTAGCGCATCCCCGTCGTCACCTCGAGCGACGCATGCGCCGGCAGCTCCAGCAGGTCCCGCACCGCCTGAGCGACCGTCGCCGCGGCGGGGTCCATCACGCCCGGCAGCGGCGCGACTTCCACGACCTGCACACCGGCTTCCGGCGGGTGCGTGCCCATCAGACCGGTCTCCCGCGCGGGGTCGGTCAGCAGGCCGCTCAGAATCCGGTCGCAGTCGGCCTCGTCGAGGGCCGCGCTGATCAGGTAGACCTTGGCCGTGGTCACGCCCGAGGGGTGCAGGCCCAGCCGGGCCGCGGCTCGAACCAGCGATTCGGCCCGCGGATCGCCGATCGCGGGCAGCGAACGGACCTCGAAACGCCGGACGGCAAGATCGGTTGTGGCGACGGTGGCGTGCGGCAAAAGGCGTCCCCTGATGGCGTGGTGGCGGCGTCAGAGCGGATTGTATCGGACACCGCCGGTGCCGGGCCGATGCCGGCGCGCCTTCAGTCGGATTTCAGCGATCCGCTGTGAAAGCTCGGGCGCTTCTCCACGGCCATCCCCAGCCGCTTGCGGATGCTGCGGGCCAGCTTGCGCGCCGCCCGCCCCTTGCGCTGACCCCGCTGCCACTCGACCATCGCCCGAGGCACCGCCAGCGTCTTCTCATCCGGGCAGAACGGCACCATCGCCCGACTCAGCGCCTCCGTCGGCTCCGGGCAGATCAGCCCGAGCCCCGACACGGTCGCGTTGAGGATGTGCGCAGAGGTTCCGAACGCCCCTGCGGCCTTGTTCAGCCCCGGCTCCAGACCGAACTCCAGCACATCGTGGAACAGCAGCACGCTCTGGGGCGCGGTGTACGGCCTGACCGCTTCGGCATCCAGCGCAATCTGCTCGATCGTGTGCAGCCCGTCGATGAACGCAAAATCGATTTTCCCGTCCAGATGCTCCTCCACGACCGACCCGACATTCTCCGGCGATCTTGCCAGCAGCGCCTTCACGCCGCTCAGCCCGAGGTCCTTCGCGATCGCCTCGGTCAGTTCCAGCCCGTCGCGGCTGTGGGCGTCCACGCCCGCGTCGATCGTCACCACCTTCGCCTGCGGGCAGATCAATGCGATCGCCAGCGTCGAGAAGCCGTACGAGTTCCCGATGATGAAGATCCGCTCGGGCGCGATCGCCGGCAGCAGCGCTTCCAGAAGCTGCACCTCCGACAGCGCGATGCCGTAGCCGTCGGTCACGCTCCGGCCGTCCTTGATCAGCCAGGTGAACGCCGCCTGGCGCAACCCCGCGTAGCGGTGCGGCTGCAGACCCGAGAGCAGCGTGAAGCCGCGGCGCTGGTAGGCCTCGTAGAGCGTGGGCAGTACGGACATCGATCTCCTCGCGTGGGCTCGGGCATCGCTCGCCCGCGCGGGCAGTGTAAAGCATCGAGGCGAATGGCATTGGCGATCGCGCCAACCCGCTACACTCGCCCCACCATGCCCACCGCCAAGCCCGCCAAAGCCCAGCAGCCCTCTTCCGTCGCCGAAGACCGCCCCACCGTCGAACTGTTCACCGACGGCGCCTGCTCGGGCAACCCCGGCCCCGGCGGCTGGGCGTTCCTGCTCAAGCACGCCGCGTCGGGCAAGCAGAAGGAGGGCTCGGGCGGCGACCCGGCGACCACCAACAACCGCATGGAGCTGCAGGCGGTCATCGAAGGGCTCAAGGCCCTGACCCGCCCGAGCATCGTGGACCTCTATTCCGACAGCAAGTATGTGCTCGACGGGCTGGAATCGTGGATCAACGGCTGGAAGCGAAACGGCTGGAAAACCAAGGCCAAGCAGCCGGTGAAGAACGCCGAACTCTGGCGCGAACTCGACGAACTCCGCCACCAGCACACCGTGCGCTTCCACTGGGTCAAGGGCCACAGCGACCACCCCGAGAACGAACGCTGCGATGAACTGGCGGTCGCCGCGCGGGACGCCGCGGCCGGTCGGGGCTGAATCCAGAGTATTCTCAATCGCGCCCGACGCGCACCCACTTCTCGAAGGTGAACGCGTGCTCGTTGCGCTCGTCGGCCTCGTGGTCCTCGGACCAGACGCGATCCCACAGGCGGCCGTCGATGGCCGGGAAGCGCGTGTCGCCGGGGGGGCTGGCGTGGACGCGGGTGATGTACAGCGTGGTCGCGTGGGGCAGGAACAGCTCGTACACCTGCCCGCCGCCGATGACGAACGCCTCGTCCTCGGCCTCGACTTCAGCGAGCGCCTCATCGACCGAGTGGACGACGACCACGCCGAGGTGGTTCGGCGCATCGCCGACGGTGGCATCGGGGTTCAGGAAGTCGTGCTCGCCCCACGACAGGTCGCGCGTGAGCACGATGGACCGGCGCTTGGGCAGCGGCTTGCCCATGGTGTCGAAGGTCTTGCGACCCATGATGATCGAGTGACCGAGCGTCATGCGCTTGAAGTAGGCCAGATCGTCGGGCAAGCGCCACGGCAGGTCGGCCTCGCGCCCGATCACGCCGTTCTCCCCCACCGCCGCGATCATCGACAGGTTCCGCAGTCTCCTGGCGCTCATACGGCCACTGGCGCCTTGATCGCCGGGTGCGGGTCGTAGTTCTCGATGGCGATGTCGTCGAAGGTGAAGGCGAACAGGTCGCGGACAGCGGGGTTCAGCTTCAGCGTCGGCAGCGGGCGGTGCTCGCGCTCGAGCTGGGTCTTCACCTGCTCGATGTGGTTGGTGTAGATGTGCGCATCGCCGAAGGTGTGTACGAAGTCGCCGACGCCCAGCCCGGTCACCTGCGCGATCATGTGTGTGAGGATCGCGTAGCTGGCGATGTTGAACGGCACACCGAGGAACAGGTCGGCCGAGCGCTGGTAGAGCTGGCAGCTCAGTTTGCCGTCCGCGACATAGAACTGGAACAGCAGGTGACACGGCGGCAGGGCCATCTGATCCAGCTCGGCGACATTCCACGCGCTGACGATCAGCCGGCGCGAGTCTGGGTTGCGCTTGATCTGCTCGACGACGCCGGCGATCTGGTCGATGGTGTCCCCGCCGGGCGTGCGCCAGGAGCGCCACTGCTTGCCGTAGACCGGCCCGAGGTTGCCGTCGGCGTCGGCCCACTCGTCCCAGATGGTGACCTTGTTGTCCTTGAGGTAGGCGATGTTGGTCTCGCCTTTGAGGAACCACAGCAGCTCGTGGATGATCGAGCGGGTGTGGACCTTCTTGGTGGTGACGAGGGGGAACCCGCCGCCGGTGGCGGCATCGAGGTTGAAGCGCATCTGGTGGCCGAAGACCGAGAGCGTGCCGGTGCCGGTGCGGTCGTCCTTGCGAACGCCGGTGTCGAGAACGAGCTGGAGCAGGTCGTGGTACTGCTGCATCGGGGGCCTCCGAACGGAGGATAACGGGATCAGTGGTCCTCAGCGACCGAGCGAATGACGCTCGGACGCATGCAGGCGGAAAGCACGCCCGCGATGACGATCAGAGCCGCGAAACCGACGAAGGCCATGGCGATATCGCGCTGGGACATGAGATGCACCGAGTTCAGGTCTTCACCCAGCAGCCACGGGGCGTAGATCGCGTGCAGCGAACTGAACGCCCAGCCCACGCCCATGAGCAGACTGGTCGCGATGCTGGTGTGACCCGGGAGCAGGCGCTGGCCCAGCGACGCGGTGACCGGGAAGGTCGCGAAGTAGCCCAGCGGGGCGACGATCGCCAGCAGGTACAGGGGCATCAGACCGATCAGGGAGCGGGTCGCCGGGTCCGCCTCGCCGACCGACCCCGCCCAGACGGCGTCGCCGACGAAGCCGAGGGAGGCGATGGCGATCGCGCCCGCCGCGGACATCCAGATGAGGGCCTTGCGCTCGCGACCTCGCTTGACCAGCCGCCCGGCGAGGATCACGCCGATGCCCATCCCCATCGTCGAGCAGGCGATGAGTTCGCCCGAAAGCATCGAGGCCTTGGAGGCATCTCGGATCTTCGACTCGGCCCAGACATTGAACAGCGTGAACAGGCCGACATTCACCGTGAAACGCAGGGCGTTCTGGACCGTGAGCGAGGCGACCACGCCCCAGCGCTTGCGCCGTTCGCCCGGCTCGACGCTGAAGACGCGGATCGAGGCGTGGTCGGCGCGGTGCGGGATCTTGCGGACGACGAGGTGCATCGCGATCGCCAGCAGGATGCCCGGCGGCACGAGCCAGACGAGCGCCTCCAGCCCGAGTTCGGCGGTGATCTCGGGGGTGAACCGCGAACTCAGCGTCTGGCCGAGCATGCCCGCGGCGATGAACATGCCCACCGCGAACGCCCGTCCGTGCCGGAAACCGCGGGCCCCGGTCTGCCCGGCGAGGGCGGTCGAGATCGGGTGGTAGAAGCCGGTGGCGAGCACGCCGCAGATCTGGAGGGCGATGAGCTGCTCGAAGGACTGGGCGAAGCCGATGCTGCCGATGCAGACCGAGCCGATGAGGATGCCCAGCGGACAGAAGGCGCGGGTGTTGAAGCGGTCGCTGATCCACGCGAAGAGGGGTTGGAACAGGCCGCTGAAGATCGGGGAGATCATGTAGATGATCTGGACCTGCCCCGGCGTCAGCCCGAGCTTCTCACGCAGCGGGAGCATGAGCACGACGAAGAAGATCGGGAAGACATCGATGAAGGCGTGCGAGAACGAGAGCAGCGAGTACCGGTAGCGGGCGCGGGTGGCGACGGCCTCGGATACGGGCGGCGGGACGGGCGTTCCGAGCGATTCGGGATAGACGGTGGTGGTGCTGCTCAACGATGGCTCCGCGGGGGGAGCGGAGTGTAGGCGAGGAGAGACAGGTTTGAAGAGGGCCGAGCTTCCAGCCAACCCTCTACGCTTCAGCGCCCGGTAGATTCCCCTTGCCCCTCGTCTGGTCGTCCTACCCTTCGGGCAGTTCGAACCGATAAGAAAGTTGTGACCCGTAGAGCGGGTACGCCATTTCGCTTCTGTACCCGTGGAAATCCCGCATCGAATACCCGAGCCGCGAAATCGAAGACTCGACCACTTCGCGGTAATTTTTCGCCGCGGCACACCCAACCTCACGAAGCCCCGGGGCCAGCGTGCGGTTCGCTACATCCAGCTCGATCCGGTCATTCTGGCGCAGCCGATGGTTCCCCTCGGTCACAATACCCTGCGGAACGATGTTGAAGCACTCGATGACCGGCGCAGATCCCTTCCATACATCCCGGTGGATCAACACATCGAACACCATCTGCTTCGATGGAGTCGACATCACGATCGATTCGCGAGCGTGCGTCGCTTCGTCCGTGCGAACTGCGAGCTGCGAATCCCAGAGGATCTCACCGACAAAGAAGTCAGTCAGCGAGCGCACGCCTACGTCATCAGACTTCAGGTAGTAATTTCGCCCGTGTGGCATCGATACCCCCTCGAACACGGGCAGCGGGCTCGAGCAGTACGGCTCCAGCAACGGCGCACCAGCGAGTTCCTGAATCGGCACGCCGTTCAGGTCCGTGTGCCGGCTTATGTCGCCGATATCGTCGCTGCGCACCTGATATCCGTGAGCCATGAACCACGCGTCACGTCGCAACCGTCGCCAGCCGAGACATCCGCGCAGGACCGCGATGTTGCAATGCCCTTCCACCGAGCCGGGAAACACCACGAGACTTAACACCAGACATTCCGCGAAGTAGCCCGCGATGCCGCACCGCGCTCGAAACGATGCCTGCGCACTCGACCGCATCACCGCATCGCGCACCTCGAACAGATGCCCGGCGAGCATTGAGTGCAGCGTCTCACGACTGATGTCCTCATCGAGGAAGAACCGTTCATAATCCGTGATGCGGCTTTCGCACTCAGCGAGCACCTCCGCATCCAACCCCGCACGCCGAGCCGCCTTCACCACACGACGCAGACCATCCGGCCCCGGCATCCGGTACAGACTCGCCAACTCATTGTCAGTCTCCAGCGCACGAGTCAGTCGCGAGCGGATACTCGGGTGAATCCCCTGGCTCAGACTCCGCCCCCCACTCTTCGATTCGCCGATCGAGAGATCGTCATACAGCCGGTGGAAGGCTTCCCGAAGCGGCACCGCGACATCCGCAGCGCGATCAGCAAATTCTGGTTCCGCATGACTATCAGTTGCAGGCACGCTCGCTGCTCCATTTTCTGATCGGGGTACTCGGGGGTCCAACATCGCTCTGTCGCGTACAAATGATGCCGTGAGACTACAGCACAAAAACCCAAAATTCAAGGCAATTTGAAAGTACTGGAGTTTTCTCAGAAATTTCTCTTGCGGGAATACCGACTGTCCGTATAGTCCTGAGATCGTCTGTCTGGAATCATATTCCTCAATTCAACTGGGAAATACTCATGCTTCGCTCACACGCCCTTTTTGCCGCTGGCATGCTCAGCGCACTCGCCATGCCCCTCACCGCTTCCGCTGGAGCAGGACTTCACGAGCTGGAATTCGTACCGGTTGGTCTGTTGCCCGGTGCCACTCCTCCCTTTGGTGGTACCGCCTACGCGGTCGATCCCAACGGCACATTCGCGGCAGGCCAAAGCCATTCGCCCAATGGCACGCGTGCTTTCCGATGGGTCTCAGGGGAAGGCATGTCCATGATTGCAGAGAACCCATACACCATGACCACGGCACGGGGCATCTCCTTCGATGGCCAGTCCGTCGTCGGTACAGTGAGTTCGCCCGGCTTCAACGCCGAAGCTGGTCTCTGGCGGAACGGCGAGGCGATACAGGGTCTCGGTGTCATCTCAGGCACTTTCATGGCCAGCGCGGCTTTCGGGATCTCCGGAGACGGCTCCACCGTTGTTGGCTGGGCACGCTCTATAACCTCTGGTGTTAACGACTTTGAAGCATTCCGGTGGACCGAAGAAGATGGCATGGTCGGCCTCGGACTGCTCGACGGTGGAACATTCAGCCAGGCCAACGGTGTCTCCGAGGATGGCTCCGTCATCACGGGGGTGGCCCGAACCGGCACGAACCAATCACTCGCGTTCCGCTGGACCGAAGAAGACGGTATGGTCAGTCTCGGCGACCTTCCCGGAGCGCTCACCAACTCGGGCGGCCGCGCCATCTCCGCCGATGGGTCCACCATCGTCGGCAACGCGTATTCTCACCTCGGTCAAGAGGCCTTCCGGTGGACCGAAGATGACGGCATGGTCGGCCTTGGCATCCTCAATGTCGGACGGGGCGACGATGGAGGGCCGGTTTACTTCAGCATGGCCACGGCCGTGTCTGCCGACGGCTCGATTATTGGGGGCAACAGTTCGAGCGCCACGCCCGGTGGCAGCGAAGCATTTATCTGGGATGATGTCAACGGCATGCGCTCCCTCAGTCAGGTTCTCACCAATGACTATGGCATCCACCTCGACGGCTGGAGACTGATAGATGTCACCAGTCTCCACGCCGACGAGGATGGGATCATCGCGTTGGCAGGCACCGCCATCAAACCAAACGGCCAGCCCGAGGGATACATCGTTCGACGCATTGTTTCTGAGGGGTTACCCGGCGATGTCAATAACGATGGCACGGTTGACCTCGACGACCTCAACCTTGTGCTTACGAACTTCGGCCAAACCACATCAAAGGGCGATACAAACGGAGACGGCATCGTCGACCTTGATGACCTCAACCTCGTGCTCACAAACTTCGGCACGACCGCTGGCTGATATCGCTTCCTTCACGCTCCGACACACTCACCGCCCATGCGGCTGATTCGAAACCCGCGCTCCGTATGGTGCGCGGGTTTCTGTGATTTAGAATTCCTGCAACATCGGATTTCAAACACCGTGGACTTCAAGCGGCGATGGCTTCTTGTGGTGGCACCGGTCTCCGACCGGTGTCTTTGTGTTGAG
>CBFGVX010000019.1:0-42804 GCA_965652425.1 uncultured bacterium
AAGGCACCGCGACGAGGTAGATGATCGGGAAGGCGATGCAGTTCAGCAGCAGCGTGATCGGCAGCGCATCCGCGATCAGCGTTCCGACCGGCTGGCTCTTGGAGAAGGACTTGCCCAGGTCGGGAGGCGCGAAGTACACGACACCCGGGACACCCAGAGGAACGGGGCCGACCCGCAGCACCGAATCGCGGAACGGGCGTGCGGCGTATGCCTCATCGAGCCGGTTGCGGGATTCGATGGCGTTTCTCATCGCTTCGACCGCCGCATCACCGGCGAGAACGACCACCTGACCGAGTTCGGACTCGGTGTCGAGTTCATGATTGCGGAAGCGGGATTCGACGAGTTTGTTGTCAACGATGATTTCGTTCGAGCGGCCCAGTTCCTTCTCGATCGCGTAGTTCTCAAGAGCGATCTTGAGTCGTTCGACCGCGCCGATGTAGGCACCTCGCTTGTTGGTGTAATCGTTCAGCGCCTGCTGATAGTTCCGGACACGCTCCTCGCGCTCGGGCTCATCAATCTGCGTGGGTCCGGCAGAGACCCGCTTGCTGCGCGTTTGTTCCGGCAGCGTGGTGTCCTTACCGTAGTACCGCCCGAAGAATGGCGGTTCATCGAGCGGTTTGGGAGGGCCGATGATCTCGCCCACCTCGTCGCGCTGGAGCGGTGCTCCGAACTTCAGCGGGGAGACCCGAGTGAGCCATCGTACATACTGGACAAGTGTCGGATCGTTCAGGCCGTAGCGGTCTTCGAGATAGGCCTGCTGGATGGCGCGGTTCTGTCCGGCGTCTGCGCCTTCGCCGCCGCCCAGCGCGAGACTCGCGCCGATGCCGCCGGGCGCGTTGGCGACGAGCATGAACAGCAGAAAGGTGATCCCGAGCAGCGTCGGGATCATCAGGAGCAGGCGTCGGAGGATATAGGTCGTCATTCGGCCGTGGCTTCCTCGGGTGCCGCGTGGAGCGGTGGGTCGATCCCCGCGTGGCGGTCGATCAGTTCATCTGCGCGGGGAAATACATCTCGTTGCGGTCGAGTCCGATGGGGTAGGTGTGGACATTGCTGACATCGCGTGAGATGAAGCGGATCCAGGGGCTGTTGAGGAGGAAGGTGTACGGCTGCTCTTCGTAGAAGACTTCGTGGAGTTCGTGCCAGATCTGCATGCGTTCGGCGTCGTCCAGTGTTCGCCGGCCTCGCTCGATCAGCTCATCGGCGCGGGGGCTTGCCCATTGGACGAAGTTGTCGCCGCGGTTTGCGATAGAGTTGGAGTGCCAGAGCTGGTACGGATCGGACTCGGGCGAGCTCTGCGACCACTGCATCGTGATGGCGTCGAAGCTGCGGTTGTCCAGTGTCTCGGCGAAGATGGCCCAGTCGATCTTGCGGACGCGGCAGATGATGCCGACTTTCTTGCACTGATCGACCAGATAGTTCGCGACATTCTCGGAATAGGTGGACGAGGTCGAGATGGTGTATTCGAACTCGAAGCGCTTGCTGTCCTTGTAGCGGAAGCCGTCACTCTCGCGAACGAGCCATCCCGCTTCGTCGAGCAGGCGTCCCGCGGCTTCAAGGTCATACGGGCGGGGCGTGATGTTCGGGTTGTTCATCGGGCCAGCCGGAGGGAAGGGACCGGTGGCAACCGCGCCGAGGCCGTTGGCGAAGTCGCGAAGGATCCGCTCGCGGTCGAGAAGATGGGTCATCGCGCGACGGACTCGCGCGTCGACGAACGGGGTCGGAGTGCCGTTGTTGTCGGCGCAGTTCCACGCGATGAACCCGAACCCGGACCGCATGTTGATCCACGACTCGGCGTAGTTGTTGGCCATGAAGTTCGGGTCGCTGGTCTTGGAGCGGTACTGCTCGGAGACCGCACGCATCATGTGCGAATTGCCGTTCTCGAAGTCCGTCAACCGGGCGACATTGTCCTGGATGACCTTGAAACGCAGACGCTCGATGGCGGGCTTGCGTCCCCAGTAGTTTTCGTTGCGAACCAGGACAAGGTCGTTGCCCTGGGTCCACTGGTTGGCGGGGTCGAGACGCTCGAGACGGTAGGGGCCCGAACCCATGGTGAGCCCGGTGGCCTGGTTGAGCTGCGACGGCTGGAACTGGGAGTAGAAGTGCTTGGGCACGATGGTCATGCCGAGTGCGGCGGTGACATTCGAGAAGTTCTGCGTCGTGAATTGGAATTCGACGACTTTCTCGCTGATCACTTCGACACGGTCGATCACATTGAGCGTTGAACGGAACCGCTCTGTTTCGTGCTGGGGGTTGAAGACGAGGTCGTGGAAGGTGTAGCGGATGTCTTCGGCCGTCACTGGAACGCCGTCGGAGAAACGGGCTCGCGGATGGATCTTCGCGCGGAGCCATTCGCCGTTCGGGTCGATCTGCCACGCTTCGGCGAGCAGGCCGACGAGTTCGAGAGTTTCCGGGTCGAAGCGGGCGAGCTGCTCGCAGACGGATTCGTCCACGATGCGGCGGCCGTAGACATCGCTGTAGAAGTACGGGGTGATCTTCGGGAACTGGGCCTCAAAGGTTTCGATGAACTCGCCACCCACGGCGTAGTCCGCGGCATCAGCGGGATCGTTCACATACTCGTAGGGGCGGGGGAAAACGACCGGCACACCCGGTCGGGCCCACGAGATGTCTCGGCCCGATTCGTCGATCGACTGGCCTTCAGAAACGCTCAGACCCGAGCCGGACTCGCCCAGGCGGTCGATCTGGGCCTGCAGCGCCTGAACTTCCTCGCGCAGCGATTGAGACAGTGCTTCGACCAGTTCATCGCCGGTTTGGCTGAACTGATCCCGGATCTGTCCGAGGGTCTGGATCGACCGGCTGTTCTGCTGCTCAAGCGTGCTGAGGCGCTTGAAGTTCCGGTCGTTCTGGTGCATCGCGAAGAAGACCGTGAGCGTGAGAAGAAAGACCAGCACATAGAGGATGAAGTCCTTGAGACCAAACTTACTCTGCATGATGGCGTGTCCTCTGGTTCACGGCGATGTGAAAAAACATTCTCGATTGCGTTTAGACTACTTGCGGGCACGCTTGGGATCAAACGCCTCGCGCAGGCCCTCGCCGACGAAATTCAGGGCGAGGAGCGTGATTCCGAGCATCAGACAAGGGAACAGCAGCAGCCACCAGCGGGAGCGGATGGTGTTCAATTCGTTGAGCCCCTGAGCCGCGAGGTTTCCCCAGCTTGGCAGGGGGGCCTGTACACCGATGCCCAGGAAGGACAGGAACGACTCCTGCAGCACCGCCTGGGGCACGGTCAGGGTGGCGTAAACGATAATTGGGCCGAGCAGGTTCGGGAGCAGGTGCCAGCGGAACTGCTTGCGGATCGGTGTGCCGATGGAGCGGGCGGCCTCCATGAACGGCTGGGACTTGAGCGAGAGCACCTGGCCACGGATCACCCGGGCCATGGTCAGCCACGACACCCCGCCGATGGCCAGCAGCAGGATGAGCACATCCAGCAGCGTCTTCGTCTGCGCGCTCAATGACTCGATGCGCAGGCCCTGCTCGTCGGTCGCTCGGGCGGCAAGCTCGGCGAGGAGATCGGTATCCCCACCAAGGTGCGCGAGCACCTCCGTTTCGATCGGGTCGAACCCTCTGGTGTATCTCTGGACCGTCATGATGTGCCTCTGGGCATCGCGAAGCGAGAGCACCTCGCCCGAGCGCAACGCTTGCAGAGATTGCCGGGCCAGTGCGTACAGCCGCTCGTTTTCCTGCGTCAATACCGAGGCGTTTTCGGTCAGCGGCTCGCGGAGTTCCTCGCTCGGTGTGATGTTCTGCTCCGAAGCGATCTCACGGGCTTCGGTCAGCATCCAGGCATATCGCTCGGAGGCGGAATCCACGCGGATGTGGTTGTCGTACCGATCGACGATCGCGTCACCGGCGACCGCGAGCAGCACGACCAGCAGGATGTACGGCAGTCCGTACAGGATGTCGACCACCCGCATCATGAACGCGTCGAGGAAGCCGCCGACATACCCGGCGAGTGCGCCGTACAGCGTGCCGATGAACACCGAGAGTGCCGCGGCGGATATCCCGATACCGATCGAAATCGCGCCGCCCGCCAGAGTTCGCACGAACACATCGCGACCCTGGTTGTCCGTGCCGAAGAGGTGCGTTCGCTTGTGGGACTCGACCTGCTCGGGAGTCGGCGCGGGAACCTCGACTTCGGCCGGGAGTTCACCCAGCAACAGACCGAGTGAAGAGACCTGCTCCGGACTCAGATTCCGCTGGCCGGGGTTCGCTTCGAGGTATTCGTCCACGCGCTGCTGGTTCAATTCGTCCAACATGGACTGACGGATTTCCTGCCGGGCCCGCGTCGTAGCGGAGAACTCGATTTTCTCCAGATCGATGTCCTCGTGCGTCCACCATGAGGGGGGAAGAAGCGTCGCGTCGAGGTCGCCAGCGTTGTAGCGAACCGCAGACCCCAGCCGAGGCGGGATGAGCGTGCCGTCGACGACCCGTGCCTGCTGAGGAGCTTCGGCCGGACTGAATGTCCAAGGGATGCTGCCCAGACTGGCGAGCACCAGAATCGCCAGAACGACCATGCCGATCAGGCCGGCGGTCGATCGGGTCAAGGGGTTATCCCGCTGCGTTCTCGGCGCAGCCATCGCCATGACCGATTCGGGCTGATCGGTGTTCTTTGAACGCTTCTTTGACCGGCGGTCCGATGCGTCGCTCATTCGCAGAGCATACCGCACGGGGGCGTGAAGGTTGTGTGCCCGAATTCGGATCAGGGACGGGGGGGACGGTCGTCATCGCGGCCGGGTCTTCCGCCGCGCTGTTGAGGCGGGCGGCGCTCGCTGATCGCGCGGAGCAGATCCGCCTTTCGCTCGGCGATCAGCGTTTCCCGGTTCGCAGTGGCTTCTTAGATCTGTTGGCGGATTCGCTGCACCTCGGTTTCGGCTTCGGCGAGTTCTGCGCGGTACAGAGCGAGCCGCAACTGGAACTGTTCTTCCAGTATCCGAGAGAGCGATGCGTCCGCCTGCTGTTTCTCGGCCTCTTCATCGGCACGCGCGTACGACCACGCGGCTCTGCGGAGCTGCATCTCGGAGCGGGCGATTTTCTGGCGGACCTCGAAGATTTCGGGATGATCCCGACGCTCGATCATCAGCTCGACGAGTCGGGGCCGGCGTTCCTGAAGCATGCGCGCGACCGCTTCCGGGTCGCGCTGCTCCAGTTCCTTGAGCCGCTCGATCCATTCCGGGTAGACCTCCGCGATGAACTGGCGGACCTGTTCGTCCGTGAAGTCTTCATTGGCGGTGCTCCGCTCCCGATCCCGATCGTCATCACGATCGGCGTCCGGGCGAGGTGCGGGGCGGTCGCGCGGGCTCGGTTCAGGAAGTCGCAGTTCCGATAGGGGCTGGCCGGAATCGATCGCCGCCAGGGTCGCTTCCAGACGAGATTCCTCGGCTCGGATCCGCTCGAGGCGAGCGGCCACGGCCTCGCGAGCCCGCTCTCTGGCAAATCTGTCCCGGTCGGCCTCGGTCGGGACCGGGGGCTCGTACTTGGGCTGGGCCACGGTGATCCCGGCAGCGGTGCAGATGGTCAGCGCGAGCAGCAAGGCGGGCAAAAGAATGGCACTGCTGCTGAATCGGGGGATTGAAGCTTGGTTCGTCAAAGAGGGAGGCATCAGAGCGAAATCTCCTCATCCAGATCGCCGAAGGGGTGGCTGTCAGTACTCCAGAACGAACCACGCTCTGCGGCGGTTCCACTCCCCGCGCTCGGGGGCGATTCGACGGTGTACGACGCGAGGAGGGCATCGAGCGTGAAGCCGACCTCCGCTTCCAATTCTGCGATGGCTACCTGAGTCCCGCCCGGCTGCACCGGAGCGGGGGGCAGGACGGACTGAGAGCCGTACCACGCGATGCCGCCGAAGAGGGCCAGGCAGGCGGCGATGGCCAGTTTGGTCCGTGCCTGGAACATCCAGCCCATGCGGATCGTGGCGGGAGCAGGCAGGTGGGCCATGGAGGCCGCGAAGATCCGATCTTCCAGCCCCGGGCCAGCGCAACCCTGCTCGATCTTGCCGAGCGCATCGAGTCGCTGAGCGACGCGGCGTTCGCCGGGTGTCAGGCCGGAGGCGTGGTTCTGGATGGGGTGCTGGGAGTGAGTCATGACGGTCTTCCTGTCCGAGGTCCCTTCCCGGGACCCGTTTCGTGATCAGGTGGGGCGGGCGTGGGCCTGATGGCCAAACGCTGGGGATTCCATGGTATTGCGTAGCTTTTTGAGAGCCCGGTGGTGTCTGGCAAGGACCGTGCCGAGCGGTGCATCGAGAACTGCGGCGATCTGCTTGAAGGACATGCCACCGATGTGCCTCAAATCGATGATTTCACGGTCGGCATCCTCCAGAGTGGTCAAAGCCGCACGCAAACGCTGCATTTCAGGATCAATCTCATTGTTCGGGGTGGGTGATTCGTCTGTCGATACTGGTGTGTGCTGGCCAAGTTCTTCTGGTGATGTGGGTTTGGCCTGTCGTTTTCGTCGGCGTGCCTCATCGCGCACCCGGTTCATGGTGATGCGGAACAGCCACGGCTCGAAGCTGCCCTGCTCCTGGTATGCCCCCGAGGTTGACCCCGGCAGTTTCTGAGCGAGAGTGACGAACACGGACTGCGTGATTTCCTCGGCGAGATCAGGGTCCTTCAGGTGGGAATGGGCCATGGCAAAGACCCGGCGCGAATAGAGGCCGATAATTTCGCGCCATGCGGCCTGATCGCCCTTCGAGGCCCTAGCCAACAAAGCCGCGATGGCTTGCGGCTGCGTGGAATCAGGTTTGCAAGAAGGGTCCTGGTCCATATCCCGATCGTTCACAGCGCGAGATGCTCGCGTTCGCTGATCGTACCGGGGGTGGCCATCCCACCGCTGAGAGATGGTCGTGAGTCCGTGCATCTCGCGGGCTGTACGGCCAAGGGACTTCCATATTGCCGATTTCAGGAGCAATATGCCGCGGCCTGCCTCGTCCTTTGCCGAAGGATCAGCCCTTGACGATGCGCCGTGTTGACCGGTGAGAACCGGCTTTGGTATGCTTCGCGGCCCGTTCGGCCTCAGGGCCGGACAGAGCGGGCAGATAGCTCAGTTGGTAGAGCACGGCATTGAAAATGCCGGTGTCCCCGGTTCAAGTCCGGGTCTGCCCATTCGAAAAACCCGCCAAATGGCGGGTTTTTTCGTGGATGCGTGGGAATCAGGGCCGGACTTGCTCGGTTGTCATCCAGGAGCGGGCGGAGACCGGTGGCACCACCGGGTCCGCAGCGGGATTTTCCGGGCCATCGGGCAGAAGGGCGGACGCGTCGAACTCCTCGTTCGCCCTGTTCACCACGGCGATGAGGCGTTGTCCGTTCAATCGACGCTCGAATGCGAAGACATCCGGGTTGCCGCTGTCGAGGTGACGCACCGTGCCGTATCGCAAGACCGTTCCGAGCCGATCATCCTGACGCAGGTTCAGCCAGCGCCGGTATTCCGACAGCAGTTCCTCGTCGAATCGGTCATCGGGGTTCTGGTACGGCCCCATGTCCGGCCAGGGCATCGGCTTGCGGTTCGTCGGGTCGTCGGCCCCCCACATGCCGACTTCGTCGCCGTAGTAGACCATGGGGGATCCGATGTAGAGCGACTGGATGGCCACGCCGAGGAGCGATCGCTTGTAGACCTCTGCGCTCGGCCGGACATCCCGATATTCCGGGCCGTTGTCCTGTGGTCGGTTGGCCTGGTCGTAGCCGCGTCCGGGGTTGATCAGCATGGAGACGAATCGGTCGGTGTCGTGGCTGGCAAACAGGTTCTGGTGGATGAGGTTGGTCTGGGGCGTATCGTTGAAGGCCTGCTCCAACCGAGTCGCCAACTGCTGGGCGGTCATCCCGGTGCGCACGCCGAGCCAGTCGGTCACGGCGTGGGCGAAGGGGTAGTGCATCTGGGTGTCGAAGTGCTTGCCGGTGAGGTACGGGTCGGCGGGCTGCCAGATCTCCGCGATGATCACGGCATCGGGGTTGATGGACTTGACCAGTTCGCGCCAGTCCTCCCAGAACGGAAGGCCGATGTCCAGAGGTACATCGAGTCGCCAACCGTCTACCCCGTCCGACGGATCGCCGTCACCGTTCGGGTCCATCCAGCGCTGGGTGACATCTTCGATGTGCTTCTTCACCGGATCGATCAGATCGCCCGTCGCAGTCTGGCGGAACTTGGGGAGCCAACCGTGGGGGCCGTCCCACGCCTGCCAGGATTCGACGGTTCCGTTCTCGTCGAAGTTCACATAGAACCACTCGGCGTAGGGCGAGTCAGCACCGTGTTGCAGGATGTCCTGCCATGCCCAGAAGTTCCGCCCGGTGTGGTTCCAGACCCCGTCGATGACGACGCGGATGCCGCGGCGGCGTGCTTCGGGCAGAAGAACATCGAGGAAGTACCGGTCCGATTCGGTCCAACTCCAATCCTCTGGATCGTGCTGGCGGTTGTCGGGCTGATGCGTCCATCGAGGAGGCACGGGTCCGGGTGCACCGAAATTGTCATCGATGTGATGGAAGGCCGAGGCATCGTATTTGTGCATCGAGTCGCCTTCGAACACCGGGTTGAAGTAGATCGCGGTGATCCCAAGGTCCTTGATGTAATCAAGCTTTTCGACCACGCCCTGAAGGTCGCCGCCGTAGCGACGGTCCCACACCCAGTGGAAGTGATCCCCGCCTTGACGCTGCGGCAGTGGGGCATCGGCTTCCAAACCCGCACGGGGACGCCAGCGGAACTCCTCATCCGGTTGATTGGTGTACCAATCGGCGTTCCACGGGATCGGAGTGACATCCGGACCGTGCGGGTCGTTGCTGGGGTTCCCGTTGCGGAAGCGCTCCGTGAAGATCTGGTAGTACACCGCGCCTTTCGCCCAGTCGGGCAGATCGAGCGGATCCGGGCTGTCGAGAACCGCTCTCGATATCTCGGTCGCGTGTCGGGCGGGTCGGTCAAAGAAGATGAACCGGTACTCGAATTCGGATTGTCCGGCATGAACTCGTGCGCTCCAGCGATCGAATCCGGTCGGATCATCGCTTCGCACAAGCGGCACGGCATGGGGAGCGTTCACGCCATCTTCGGGGTCGGGTTTGTACAGAACGAACGCCGCGGCTGACACATCGCCAGCAAGTGTGCGAACGCTGACATCGACCAGCCCCAGCCCGTCGGATAGCACCGTCCAGTCGAGGGGGGATTGTTCGTTGAACAGGATGGCGTCGCGGTTGATCTGTCCCGGCTTCGATGCGGCGAAATCTTCCGGTCTGGGTCCGATCACGACCCGGCTGCGGGTGCCGGACAGACGAGTGCCGAGATCGCTCGGGTCTGCGCGTTCGAGGCCACCGTTGATGCGAAAGCCGTATTCGAAGGCCCCATCGGGTACGACGAGCACGCTGCGAAAGACCGTGGTCCCGTCCGCTTCAACCGTCCACGGTGTGAGTGGCACGCTGTCCGAATCGGTATGGAGCACGCGCGTGATCGGTCCGACGAGTTCAACGCGCGTCGTGTTCGCTTCCCCTCGAAACGCGAACTCTATCGCGCTACCGAAGGGAACCGATCCTTCAGGCGCATCGCTCGGGATCGTGAAACCGAACCGCTCGGAGGCCGTCGAACCGTCGTCGGAAAGTGAAAGCACGATTTCGTACTTGCCCGGACTCGGTGGCGAGAACACGACGAGCTGAAGCTCCTGATCTATGGCCAGATCGATCTCGCTTTCTCGAACCCCGTCGGGCAGCGAGATGAACCGGGCCTGCGTTTGGACCTGGTTCAGCGGGCTGTTTGTGATCGATGACGCGTAATTCAGCGCCATCGTTTCTCCGGTCACACGCGGCCCGAACCACACGGCGCTGACGATCGGCTCAGACACGCTGGCCACCTCAAGCGACCATGTACGGTCCTGCGTGTTCAGTTCGAAGCCGTAGAAGCCGAGGCCGGGGACTTCGAGAATGATGTCCTCGCCGGGCTGCTCGAGATTGTTTTCAGAACCGGGAACGAGGCCGAAATGCGCATCGTTCCAGTCGCCGTTGCGCACGAACTTGAAGCGGTAGATGCCGGGCTGAATGAGTTTTTCGGTCCGAAAGATCCAGGATCGATCCGGGTGGATCTCCAATCGCCACTGGTCATCTCCCGCGTTCCAACTGTTGAATGTGCCAGCCATACGCCACACGGCATCGCTGGCTGTGGCGGAAATTGGAGCGAGCCACAGGATGAGCAGGCAGATGAGGGTGAACCGATAGCGATGGTGTCTGAGCATCATTCCGCCGCGGCTGGAGGGGGATGGTTGGGAGCTATTTCACGCTGAATGTCGAGGCGCGTCGGATCAGTTCCACTGGGATGCGTACGCTGACCCGATCCCGTTGTTCATCGCCCTTGGTGTCGATCATGGTGATCATCTGGCGGCATGATTCCGCGCCGACTTCAAAGAAGTTCATTCGGACGGTGGTCAGCGGCGGGTCGGAGAGGGCGGAGACCGGGATGTCGTCGCATCCGACCACGGCAATATCCTTGCCGGGTTGCCTGCCATGCGCTCTGAGCGACTGGTAGGCACCGATGGCCATCTTGTCGTTGGCGCAGAAGATCGCCGTGAGTTTCGGATCTCTCTCGAGCAGTTCATCGCAGGCGATTCTTGCGGTTTCGACCTGGAATTCGCCACCGGCGATCATCGGTTTGGCCAGCAGCACTCCGTGCTCTGCAAGACGCTCGACAAACGCTTCGGTCAGCTCCCTGGTAGTCAGCACGACATCGGCGGGTCCAGAGATATGGGCAATACGGGTATGACCCAGTTCCACGAGGTGGTCAGCGGCTTTGATGCCGGCGCTTCGGTAATCGCAGGCGACATGGTGCAGGTCCCACTGCGTGAAATGGTTGTTGACGACCATGAGCGGGCGGTCGGATCCGTCGAATTCCTTGAGGAATTTGTGCTCCTCGGTCGCCCCGAGGAAGAAGATGCCGTCGACGGAGCAGTCTTCGAGAAGCTGCATGTACTCGCGGCGTTTGATGTAATCGCGGCGGGCAACTTCCAGAAGGATCCGGAACCCTCGGGCGGCGGCTTCCTCGTAGATCCCTGAGATCAGTTCGCCGAAGTACACATCCGCGAAGGCGTTCTGGAGTTGGGGGACGAGAATCGCGAGCGTGTTGGCGCGCCGATTGGGGAGCCCTCTCGCGAGGCGGGAGGGGGTGTAGGCGAGTTTTTCAATGGCATCGAGGACCCGCTGGCGGGTGGGCTCGGAGATGCGTTGGTCATTCTTGTTGATGATCAAAGAGACCGTGGTCAACGAGACCCCGGACTCCTTGGCGACATCTCGGATGTTCGCTCGTTGCTTGGCCATGGGCTGCTCGCTCTTGTTTCAACCACGGGGCGAGAGGCGGTTGGAGGGTGTAAGGGGTTTCCGTGAGACGAGGGTTTCAGTAAAACATTTTACTGGCGATTTGCTCTTCGTCCAGTGTCTTCTTGACGGGAGCTTCAGGATCTGCAAATTCAAAGTACGAGATCGAGATCAACCGTTAAGCTGTGCCTGTCAAGGACTTACCTGAACCTTGCCTGGATTGTGGGGAATCGGAGGGATCGTCAGATAATTTCCGGATCGTCTGTTTTTTGGCTTGAACGGTGTGAGGGGAGATGTACACTGAGAGTGCAGGTAAAACATTTTACCATACCGGTAAACCAATTTACCCAGTTCTGAACCACCAACGCATTCATGCGCTTGGGACCGGGTGCCCCAGAGCGGGCCGCATTTGAAGGGATCGGGTCATGAAACTCGGATACGCTCGCCTTCGTTTCCTCGGCGCCGACAGCCGTCGCCATGGCTTTACGCTGATCGAACTGCTTGTCGTGGTGGCGGTGATTGCGCTGCTCATCGGGATCCTGCTTCCCGCACTCGGGAAAGCTCGGGAGTCTGCGTTCCGCGCACAGTCCAGCAACAACCTGAAAAACATCGGTCTGATCATGCAGGTTTACGCCGTGGACTTTGACGGGCGGTTTCCGGTGGTGACACCAGGTCCGGGCGGTGTGGTTGGCCAGACAAACAGAACTCTTGCACCAGAATTGCTTTTCTCGAGACAATCCGACTACGGCGGCTTTGCAGGTTTTTTCAACCTCGACCAACTCGATCGAGCCACCCAGGACGGCCTGAACACCACTTGGACTCGCAATTTCCCCGGCTACCCTGTCTACAGAAACGGTGCGTGGAGACCCGTTGCGTTCAACGCACCCGAGCGTGAACCGCTGCTTCGGCGGTACATGCAGGACGGTCCCGGCGACTTCGCCGTGCTCCAGAACCCCGCCGACACCAGCGATGGAGATACCGCCGATGCTGGCGGCGATCCGGCTCGCTGGCCGTTCGCCACACCGGGAACGATCAAGGAAGAGAAAGATGTGGTCTGGTACAACATCAGCTACTTCTATGTCGCCGGCCTGAAGAACAACGAAGCGGCACGCATCGCACTGAGCGGTGACGAGTCCAACGCCAACGATATCGGTGGCGGTCAGTTCTCTTCCGGCTTTGCGGGCACGCTCCGCTCGAACCTCGCCTTCTTCGGCAATGACCGGGACCGAACCGGGTATCAGCCGCAGGACAACCACGGCAGTCAGGGCGGCAACTTTGTTTACACGGACGGCAGCGTGGAATGGATCGCCGGCAAGGACACCGCCCATGAGCAGATCTTCGGTGAGATCAACCGTCGCTACGATCCGGATACTCAGAACGAGTCTGCACGACGCAGCAACCAGGTGATGTCGGTCGACTGAGACAATCCCGATTGGATTTTCTCTCAAGGGCTGGCGTTCACGCACCGACTTTCTCATGCGCGTGCGATGATCAGCGCTCTCCGCAGACGCTCCCGAAATGGGTCAGCACAAGGTTGAGATCGGTCAGGTCGACGATGCCGTCACCGTTCGTGTCAGCGCGGGCATCGGTGGTGCCGAAATACGAGAGCACGAGGTTGAGGTCGTTCAGGTCGACACGCAGATCCGCATCGGCATCTCCGGGGCAGGGGACCACCTGGGTCTGGTTGTTCAGAACGCGCCCTTGAGCGGTTGTCTGGCTGACGGCGAGGACATCGGCAAGGCCGTCGTTGTTCAGATCGGAGATCGCGATTCTCGATGGGCGGAACGGCATGGATACTGTCCGGCGCTCAAAGGCGCGATTGCCCTGGTTCTCCAACACCGTCACGGTCTGTGTTCCGGGATTGGCCACCACAAGGTCGATTCGCCCGTCGAGATTGAGGTCGGCGTGAGCGAGACTCTGCGGCGATGTGCCCGCGAAGAGGAATGGCCCTTCTTCGAATCCGCCACCCGGTGTGGCGTAATGAATCCGAACCGATGAAGAGCCGGTCGATGCCGTCGCAAGATCGGGAAGGCCGTCCCCGTCAAAGTCTGCACAGACAAGGCCGTTCGGGGTTGGGCCGCTGGGTATCGTGAGGGATGACGGCCCGAACTCGATCTCGACACGCTTTGAGTGGGCTGTTCCGTGATGGACACGGATGGAGGACTCGCCGGCACAAACTACGGCGAGATCGATCGTCCCATCGTGATTCAGATCTCTGGCGATCACCGACTCCGGGGCGGTGCCTGTATCGATGCGATAGCCCGCAGCGAATAGCCCGTCGCCCAGATTCGGGAGGATTGCGATGCTGTTTTCGGATCGCAATGGCACGATCAGGTCTGGCAGCGCGTCCCCGTTGAGGTCGGCGAGCACTGGTGCGTACGGGGTGAGCCCCACGGGCAGCGAAGCCCCGAGCGTGAATACGCCCGGCTGCGTTTGAAGCACGATGTACGCGCGCCCCGTGTTCGGGCTGGTGGTCACCAGATCCGGGAGCCCGTTGCCTGTCAGGTCAGCGCTCGCAGCAAAGCGAGGTTGGGATCCGGACGGTATGGCGTTCGAGATATGGATTTCGCCTTCCGGATCGGTTGAAACCAAGACGGTGGCGTTGATGCCGGGCTGGTTCGCCAGGATCGCCGGGGCCTGGGTCGGCATACGCAGGAGATCGCTGGCGATCGTGGGCAGGACGATGCCCTGCCCGATGGCGAGTGATACCGGCGGGGTGGCCATTGCGCTGGGAGCTGCGACCCCGCCGATGAGGGCGGCGCAGAGGAGCGGTTGGTGGCTTTGTCGGAACAGGCCGCAGGGCAACATACCGCAAGCGTAGCGGCAATTTTTGCGCGTGCGGAGCCAGCGAAGCGCTTGCCAGCGAAGTCGTGCCCGAAGCGTCCATCGGATTGGGTTATCGGTACTGAAAAGCCCCCGTGACGCCGGGGGCTTTCAATGCGGAATGCTCAGCCGGTCTGAGGTTCTAAAGGGTACTGAGCAGAGCGTTGAGATCGTCCAGGTTCAGAGTGCCATCCCCGTTCAGATCCAGCTCCGCCACAAACCCGTCATCGCCTTGTGAGGTGCCGAATGCCGCGATCAACTGGTCGACCGTGGACGGGGTGGGGTTCTGGGCTTCCGGGCTCTGGGTGAGGTTGGTCAGCATCAGGTTGAGGTCGTCAAGACCGATGATGCCATCGCCGTCGAGATCGAGTGCTTCGCTGTAGTTCTCATCGCCGACCTGGGCACCGAATGCGGCGTGCAGAAGATCGAGATCTTCCTGGGTGTACTGGGCTGGCGGTTCCTCGGTCGGTGACTCGGGTTCAACGGGTTGCTGTGACTGGGCGATCTGACTCAACATGGCGTTGAGGTCGTCGAGATCGATGGTGCCGTTATTGTCCAGGTCGAAGCGTGACATGTAGTCACCGTCACCCTGAGAACTTCCAAAGAGCTTGAGCAGCGTGTCGATGTCGCTCTGCGTGAATTGAACGGTCTTCTTCGTGGGTTCCCCGGCCGCATCACTTGCCACCGTCAGGGACGCGTTGTCCGTCGCCTGCGATGCGGACTGCATCTTCGCCATATGCATTTTCTTGAGATATTCGGGTGAATAGGTCTGATCCTGAGCGGTGAGTTGGTTCAGCGTCTTCTGGAAGGAATCGGGCTTTCGCGTGATTCCGAAAACCTCTTTGGATACGGTTTTGGTCGACCGTCCCTGCGCGACAGCGCTGGCGAGGGTGAGTTCCTGGCCGATGGGAGCGTTTGCGGTTACTTGCATGGGGGCACCTCGGTAATACAACGCAGGCGAATCTGCGTTCTGGCGAGGAGCCCTACGCAATCTGCTTGCCAATCGGTGGTTTTGTCACCGGGATTTCGGGCGAGGTTTCAGGAATGGCACCAATTCGGGAGGGATTCGTTTCAGACCCCGGCGTGCCGCTTTCTCGATCGCGTAATGCAGAGAGTCGTGCATGCGATCGCGCACGCTTTGCGTGATGTTGAGTTCGTATTGCGCCATGGTGCGCAAAGACCACGCCCAGGCGTGATACTCCTCGAGGCAGCGGGGGCGGTAGGTCCGGAACCCGATGGCGTGGTGCCCGATTTCGTGGCAGAAGACCGCCGCCGACATCGGGCCTTTGGGACGTGGCGACTCGATCAGGCGGCTCACGCTGCCGTCGCGGTACATGACTTCCCAGGCCACACCGGACATCGAAGTACGCCACTTCCGCACCCTGACGCCATAGATCCTGAGAAGATCCCTGGTCATATGCTCGTAGCGGGCCTGCATGCCCGTATTGACGGGTGGGCTTGCCTGGGCAATCGATACGGACTTGGAGGGGCCGACTGTCGGAATCGGGGTGTCTGGGGGCGATGGGGCGATGGGTGGGCGATGGCGTCCACCGGTCAGCATGTTCCAGAAGGTGAGTTGACGGGTCTTCAGCACGGTTCCTGCGCCTCTTCGAATCGCTCAAGAACTTCTTCGGATTGTGGGTTCGATCCGTTCGCGAGGGCCTCGTAGGTCATTTCCGAGCGTCCGGCCGGCTGAACCGAAAGCAACTGGAGGAGCGTGCCGCCAGCGCAGCGCACCGCGCCGATTGCTGTGTCTGCGATCCGCCCCGGCTCGCCAAGGTGGGTCCGGTCGAGCGTTCGGGCCCGGAGAAGTTTCAGGGGTTCGGATCGGAATCGGACCGTCACCCCGGGCCAGGGGTTCAAACCGTGGATGGTCCGCACCGCCTGCTCCGCGGTGATCTGACTCAGGTCGATGTATCCGAGCTGTTTGGAGAGCTTCGGGGCGATGGTCACCTCGGCCGGGTTCTGCTCTCGTGGTTCGAGCGTGCCCGTAGCGAATTTGGAAAGAACGGATTCGACCAAGTCCGGCCCGTCCTCAGCGAGACGATCGTGTAGTTCGCCGGCCGTGACCTGAGGGTCGATCGTTCGTGTGGATTGACCGAGGATCAACCCCGCGTCCATGCGGTCGGCGAGTGTGATGACCGAGTTTCCGGTCGCCGCATCGCCCGCCAGGATTGCGTGATTGATGGGTGCGGCACCACGCCATCGAGGGAGTAGCGATGCATGCAGGTTGATCGCGAACCGATCGGCGAGGAGTGGCTGCGAAAGTTTCTGTCCGAACGCGATGACAACCCACGCACCAGAGCGGTCGCGGGGTCCGGCGCATTCGTAGGAACGCAGGCGTTCGAGAACTTCAGATTCGTTGACCGATTCGGGCTTGATCAGGGCAGCTTCGGGCAGATGGTGCTGGGCCCATTGGCCGATCGGCGTGGGGGTGAGGACGCGTTTGCGCCCGGCGGGTCGGTCGGGCTGTGTGACGACCGCGAGGATGCGGTGCTTCCGGCTGAGTCGCTGGAGCGTGGGCAGGCCGAACGCCCCTGATCCGAAGTACACCAGATTGAGCGCATGATGAGACATAGAAAATCAGGCGTTCGTGTTGCCGTCGTCCTAGCGAAGGACTCTGCTGCTGTGTTCGAGGGCTTCGAGTGCGGGCTTGATGCGTCGGCGGGTCGCGAGATCGAATTTGTCGATGATCAGCACGCCCTCGAGATGGTCAAACTCGTGCTGGATACAGCGGGCGAGGAGGCCCGTCGCGTGAACCGTGAATTCCTCACCGTGCTCGTCGAGTGCAATCAAGGTGCACATGGAGGGCCGTCGCACATCGCCGGTGATCCGGGGCAAGCTCAGGCAGCCCTCTTCGCCCGGAACCAAGTCGCGGCTGAAGCCACTGATTTTGGGATTGATGCAGACGATAGGGCCGTCGGTCGCCGAAGCGGGTTCTTCGGAGGCGGACCGGTCGGCTTCCTCGCTTTCGGGCACATCGATCACGAACATTCGAAAGCCGAGCCCGACCTGTGGCGCAGCGAGTCCGATACCCTCGGCTTCGTACATAAGGTCCACCATCCGCGAGGCCAGTTCACGGATTTGCGGCGTGATCTGCGGAACCTCGGCGGCCTTTGCTCGTAGAGCATCGGCGGGATAGTTCACGATTCGCAGGGTGGCGGGATCGAATTCCATGGGTCAAGTGTACGGCTTCGGGAAGCGCTGGGCCATCGGGTGAAGCGGTGTGTGTCAGGGCATTGGAAGGGGCGGATGATCTTGGCGGTTCCGCGGGGTATGGCGTACCATGTGCTCCCGCCGCACGGCTGCGGATTCCGGCCCGCTATCAGGAGATATGGATTTGGCGCTGTTTGGAAAGAAGAAAGAGGGGGCTGAGGGGGCAGAGGGTGAAGCGGTCGTGACCGAGTCCACATCGGGCTTTCAGCCGGATGCTGCGAAGGCCTCGAAATTCTTCCAGCACGCGAAGGCCGTGCACGATTCCACGAATTATGAGTACGCGGTGACGCTGTGGCTTCAGGGCCTGCGTTGGGATCCGTCGGACATGCACGGTCTGGAATCCTTCTTTGATAGCGCGCAGAATTTCATGGCCTCCGGAAAAGCCAAGGGGCCGACGAAGGATCAACTCCGGAACTTCGGCGGCAAGTCGGCGGTGGATCGGTACCTGGTCTCGCTGCTGCAGTGGGGGACCCGCCCCGCGGACTGGCAGTCCGGTCTGAAGGCCATGGAGGCGGCGAACAAGATCGACACCGATATGGGCGAGCCGATCCATTGGATCGGCGAGAAGGTGCTCGCGATCGCGGCCAACGATCAGAAGAAGGCGAAGAAGGATCACTTCGTCACCCTGATGCGGCTGTTCCGCGATGCGGGATCGTTCAACAAGGCGGTACAGGCGGGCGAGCTCGGGATCCGCCAGGATCCGACCGACTCGAAGCTGGTCGCCGAAGTGAAGAACATGTCCGCCGAGGCCACCATGAGCGCCGGCGGTTACGACAACCGCGCTGAGGGCGGGTTCCGCAAGAACATCCGCGACGATCAGAAGCAGCGGGAGCTCACGGAGGACGACGCGGTCGTCAAAACCGAGGAGACGCTCGCGCGGGTCATCGAGCGTGAGATGCAGCGCGTCAAGGAGAATCCGACGGACCAGAACGCGATCGGCAAGCTCGCCCGAGTGCTTCGCGAACGCGGTCGGCCAGAGGACGAGAAACTCGCGTACAAAGTCCTCATGGCTGGCTACGAGCAGACCAACAACTACAAGTTCAAGATGGAGGCGGGCGACATCAACATGCGGGTCGCACGCCGCAAGGTTCGCCAGATCACCGACGCGGCCGAGGCGAACCCCGGGGATGCAGAGCTTCAGGCGAAGTCCCAGGCGGCGACCAAGAAGCTCCTGCAGCTTGAGATCGAAGAGTACACCGAGCGGGTGAAGAACTACCCCACCGATCTGAACATGAAGTTCGAACTCGGAAAGCGGCAGTACCTGCTCGGCAACCACGAGGACGCGGTGCGGCATTTTCAGCTCGCCAAGAACGCGGCGGGGATTTCCGGTCAGGCCAGGTACTACCTCGCGCAGTGTTTCCTCAAGCTCGATTTCTTCCGAGAGGCCGAGGACACCTTCCGCGAAGCGATCGCTTCGCGACAGTCCGATTCGGATGACCTGAGTCTCCAACTCCGGTACGGTCTGATGGATGTGCTCGAGCAGCGTGCCAGAGCGGAAGAAGATGTGGACGCGGCGAAGGAAGCGATGTCGCTGGCCGGCCAGATCGCGATGCAGCGGTTTGACTACAAGGACATCACCGACCGGCGAAAGAATCTCCAGACGCTTGTGAACGAACTCAAGGAGTAGTCCCGGTACCGGGCTCCACGGAAGCGAGAGCAGCATGACGGTGGTCGCGATCATCCCCGCCCGACTCGCCTCCAAGCGATTTCCGCGCAAGGTGCTGGCCGATCACACCGGGCGGCCGCTCGTGCAGCATGTCGTCGACCGAGTCCGGCACGCGAAGAGCGTGGATCGTGTCGTGGTCGCCGCGGACGACCGCGAAATCCGCGATGCGCTCGCGCAGTACGAGACCGAGGTGCTGCTGACGGATCCGTCTCACCCGAACGGGACCTGCCGCATCGCCGAAGCCGCATCGCTGATGGGGCTGGGGGATGAGGACATCATCCTGAATGTGCAGGGCGATGAGCCGGAGATCGACCCCGCAAGCATCGACGCGGTGGTTGCGGTGATGCGATCGTCGGATTGTCCGATGGCGACCGCGGGGGTTCGCCTGTCCGACTGCCGCGAGGCCGAGGATCCGAATGTTGTGAAGGTTGTGACCACTGCTGATCGCAAGCGGGCGTTGTACTTCTCCCGTGCGAGGATTCCTCACGATCGCGATGGCGATGCGGCGGAGCGATTGGACGATGCCAGGCCGATCAGGCATCTGGGCCTGTACGCATATCGACGGGTGTTTCTTCGCGCGTATCTCAATCTTTTACCAACGCCTCTGGAGCAGATCGAGATGCTCGAACAGTTGCGAGTGCTCGAGAGCGGTTACGAGATCGCGATCGCGGTGCTCGAACCGAGTGAGGCAAACTCGGGAAGCGGTATCGACACGCCCGAACAGTATCAGGCCTTTCTCGCGCGATGGAACGCCGAGCAGGCGGGCTGATGGCGATCAGGAGCCGGATCCGCTTGCCTGTCGCAATCGGTCTCTGGCCGCACGCGCTTCTTCCTTATGAACGGGGTGCTTCAGGCGGGTGGCGAGCAGGTCGAGTTCCTCGGCACCCTGCGGGTGACCGAGCGTGACCAGTGCGTCCATCGCAGCGCGCACGGTGCGGATTTCGGAATCCCTCAGGAGCGGTGTTATGACTGAGAGTGCCCGATCCTTGTCGTGATGACCCAGCGAGGCGACGGCTTCGATGGCGACGGGACGGAGGCGGTTGAGATTCCCGAAGCGGGTGTAGTTCGCCGCGAGGTCGATGCCTTCGGGCTGGTCGAGGAGCCGGAGGCCGATGAGCGCACCGCGCCGGATGCGTTCGTGCTGCGACTCCATGGCGAGGCCGCGTTCGAGCATTGGCAGGGAACCGGCGTCGCCGTGCCGGCCGACGAGTTCGAGAGCCAATGCGGGGACCTCGTAGGACCAGGTCGCCGCGTCGAGGCAGGATTCGACGAATTCGTTGAGCTGATCGACGGGGCCGTGCCACGCGTCGCCGATCGCTTTCACAATGGTTGAACTGACCTTGGCCCGATCCGAAGGAGTATTCCCGGAGATGGCATCGAAGGCGTTCAGCAGCACTTCCAGATCGCCGATTTTTCCGAGCGATTCCGCCGCCATCTGCCGTACGGACCAGTGCTCCTGTTCATCGAGGAGGACGCGTTCGAGGGTGCGGATGGTCGCCGGAGATTGATGGTTGCGTAGGGCTTTGGCCGCTTCGAGCCGGGCGGCCAGTGACGGGTGGCTGGTTTGTGCCAGCAACCACGATGGCTGCTGATCGATTTCGACAGCCATGAGCACAGTCAGGTCCGGGTCGGCCACGACCATTGCCGGGGCGTGCTCCAGGTTGATGTTCTGCTCGTGGACGCGTTCGGAGACTGGTATCGTCAGCTTGCTCGGAAACCGAGCGCCTTCCGACGGATAGATCTCAATGGGCAGGTTAAAGACGAACGCGGGGTGTGCGGCGTCGATGCGCTGGAGTTGCTCCACGCGGATATTGAGATTCCGGCTTTCCTCGTCCCAGCGGCTGGTGATACGCACTTTGGGCGTGCCGGGTCTTTCGCACCACTGCGTGAAGAAGTGTTCGAGTGAGAGGCCGCTGACTTCTTCGAGAACTTTCCGGAAGTCGTCGGTCTCCACGCTCTGGTTCTTGAAGCGCTGGACATACTCGCGGACGGCCGTGAAGAAGAGCTCTTCGCCGAGGTGGCTGCGCAGCATGTGCAGGGTCGCCGCACCCTTGGGGTAGGGGTTGGAGGTGCGCCGGAAGACCTCCCAGGGATGGGTGTAGATGGGGCTGACCATGCCGGGGCGGGTGCGATCGGAGTCGGGGCTGAGCTGGTCGCGTTCGGCGAGGCCACGCATAGCTCCGTAGAGGTTGCGAAGATAACCGTTGTGGTAGCCGTCGCGCTCTTCGAGCCAGAGACTCGTTGAGTATGTGGCCCAGCCCTCGTTGAGCCAGATGTGTTCCCAGGTTTTGCAGGTGATCAGGTCGCCGAACCACTGGTGAGCGAGTTCGTGAGAATTGAGGCCGTCGAGATCGGAATCGTTGAGCGCGACCTCGTCGAAGACCGCCGTGTCGTACAGACTCGATGCGCTGGTGTTTTCCATGCCGCCGGCCCCAAAGTTCCAGACCACGAGGTTGGCGTACTTGTTCCAGGGGTACGGCTCTCCGAAGCGTCGCTCGAAGGTTTCGAGCATCCGAGCGGTGTTGGCGTAGGTCTGCTGGACCAGCGGCCCCTTGCCCTCCGGGACATACACGGGGAGGGGGATCTCGAAATGGTCCGGCGCCACATCGACGACATCGAACTTGCCCACGACCAGAGTGACCAGATAGGTGACATGCTCCTTGTCCTGAAGCCATCGCCAGGTCACGAGGCCATCCCGGTTGGGCGTCGGTCGCGGATCGCCCATCAGGCGACCGTTGGACACGACGGTGTACCCCTCCGGAGCCGATACGATCAGTTCAGTGGTCAGGCGCTCGTTCGGGAAATCGTGGGCGGGGAACCAGTAGCGGTTGGTCTCCGGCTGCCCCTGCGTGTGGATCTGAGCGGGGCGTTCTGGCCATTCCGGCGACTCATGCAGCCAGAAAAGGCCATCGGCGGGGCTGTCCAGGCGGTAATCGATGATCACATCGGATCGGGTTCCGGGGGCGATTGGCGGATCGAAACGCAGATCAAGGAACTCGCCGTCGTGTGAGTAAGTCACATGCACATTGCTGACACCGGGGTTCTGCGGGTCCATGCGCACTCTGTCGATCTCAAGCAGTACAGCGTTGAGGCGAAGGGTTTCCAATGGCCTTGCGATCGGCTCGAACACGAGCACCTGCGTCGCTTCGAAACGAGCGGTGTTCATGTCGGGGATCGTGATGGAGAGCCGCATGTGGCGGTAATCCACCTTGCGATCCGGTGCGTAATTGCGACGATCCATGCCCGTCTTCGGGTCGTAGGCGCGGGACTCGTCGTACTCATCGAGAGCACCAAGCCCGACCATCGTGCCGTATTCGATGCGGCAGTGCTGGCACTCGTAGCCGTAATGATCGTGCCACGCGCCGTGCCCACCAACCGTCGCAAGCGCTGTGCCAGTGGCCAGCGTCGCAGCGAGCATCAGCGTGCTGAGGAGGAAGGATCCGGTCCGCGTATGAGCCATGTGTGCACTCCCAAACAACAACAAACATCGATCCGACTGCCCGGACGAGGCCGTCAGCGTGCCCAAGGTAGCGTGAGAATACGAGCGATGCGATCAGGGCTTACCGGTAGGGGGGAGTCAGAGACTGAGATCCTCAGGATCCAATTTCTTCTCGGCGCCGGTATCACGAGATTCGGCGTAATCATCCCTCACCGTCTGGTGCCACAGTTTGTGGCCAGAGGTATAGGAGGCCCGGGCGATCAGGTGGGAAGCGACCGGCGCGGTCAGAAAGAAAAACAGGACCACGATGATCGCGTCGACGGATGCGATGGAATCACGAAAGTGGATCGCGGCAGCGGCGGCTGTACAGGCAACACCCAGCGTTCCGGCCTTGGTAGCCGACTGCATACGGGTGTACAGATCCGGCATGCGAAGCAGGCCGATGGCCGCGAGCATGCTGAAGAGCCCGCCCAGAAGGATCAGAAGGACGGTGATGATCTCGGGTATGTTCACGGGCGCGCCCTTCGATCGAGATAGATCGCGAAGGCCGCGGTACCCAGAAACAGGATCAGTGCGGCGACCAATGCGACGCCGAGGAGTTCAGAACGCTGGGTCACGATCGCGAACACGCAGATCAACCCGACGGCCAGAAAGCCGATCAGGTCGAGCGCGACCACGCGGTCGGGCAGACTTGGTCCGATGGCGAGCCGGTACACGGAAACGAGCAAAGCCGCGCCGAAGATCGCACCGGTCACGAGGAAAAGCCAGTGTGTTGGGTCGTTGGTGGTTGGGACAAGCGAGATCATCGGGTTGCCTCCAGGATGCGTCGCTCGAAACCGGATTTGATCTCCTGCACGGCCTCACGGGGATCATCGACATGCATGAAATGCACGAACATCTGGCGCTTGTCGGGGGAGACATCCAGCGCCAGCGTGCCGGGAGTGAGGGTGATCAGCCCCGCGAGGAGTGTGATCTCCGGGTCGGTCAATTCTTCGAGCGGAACAGCAAGTATCGCAGGCCGGAGCGATTTCAGGTTCGATACGGTGTAATATGCGACCTTGATGTTCGCCTTCACGAGTTCTCGTGCGAGATACAGAAGCAGTGCGGCGATCGACCAGAAACGCAACGCATAAGACCGTCCCGGTCGCGAGCAAGTTGCGACCGCGAGCATGCCGACAAAGAACCCAACCAGCAGGTTCGTAGGGCTGAATGGTCCGATGAGAAGTGCCCAAAGAATGGCGAGCAGGATATTCGCGGCGAAGATCATGGTGCCTCAATTTCCTTCGCGGATTCGGAACCACCCAGCACGGCTTCGATGTAAAGCGATGAATCGAGCAGTTGATCGGCGGCATCGATCGCGAGCGTAGCCGATGATTCCGCAAAGAATCCGATGCAGATCGTCAGTGCGCAAAGTCCGATGATCGGAGTCAGCACCCATGCACGAGCGCTTCTCGCGATGGAGGCAGGGATGTCGTCGTGCTCTGGTGTTCCCCAGAAGGCCTGAGTCCAGATCTTGGTCATGGAGTACAGCGTGAGCAGACTGACCACGAGCGAGACCGCCACGATCGTGTAGGCACCGGCTTCGAGTCCGCTGCGAACCAGGACCAGCTTGGCCCAGAAGCCAGAAAGTATCGGCATTCCGGCGAGCGAAAGCGAAGCGATGAGAAACAGCACGGCGAGAAGCGGATCAGACTTGGCCAATCCGTTGACCGCCTTGAGGTCCGTCGTGCCGCGGGTCAGCAGCACCGCACCTCCAATGAGAAACAGGTTCGCCTTCACGATGATGTGGTGGAGGATGTAGAAGATGCCTCCGGACATGGCGAGAACGGCGATGGTACGCGAGGTACTGGCCGAGTCCGCATCGGCGGGGATCGCGGCGAGCACGCCGATGGCGATGCCCAGGCCCATGAGCATGTACCCGATCTGACTGACGATATGGAAGGACAGGATCCGACGCATATCGTCCTGAGCGACCGCGCCCAGAACCCCGGTCACCATGGTGAGCCCGGCGACGACAAGGGTCACATCAGCCAGGAGGGACCATTCCAGGTCAAAGATAAGCGTGACGACCCGAATGATCGCGTATACGCCGACCTTGGTCAGGAGCCCCGAGAAGAGCGCCGAGACAGCCGGTGGCGGGGTGTGATAGGAAGCGGGCAGCCAGAAGAAGAAAGGGAAGGCCCCCGCCTTGATGCCGAACGACACCAGCAGCAGGGTGGCGATGAGCGTGGTGAGCTTGGGGTTGTCGAGCTGATCCGCTCGGAGAGCGAGGTCGGCCATGTTCAGCGTGCCGAGCGTGCCGTAGATCAGTCCGATCGACATGAGAAAGAGCATGGATGAAAGCAGGTTCAGCGTCACATACTTGATCGCGCCTTCGAGCTGTCCGCGTTCACCACCGAGAGTGAGCAGCACGAACGACGAGAGCAGCATCAGTTCGAACCACACATAGAGGTTGAAAAGGTCGCCGGTCAGGAAGGCGCCGCTGACCGCTGCGAGCAGCGTCATGGAGAGCGGGTAATGCCCGTTCGCCGCACGGAGGCGGTCGGTCGCGCCGACCGAATAGATCATGACCGCGAACCCTACGATGGCCCCGAGCGCGACCATGATCGCTGCGAAGATGTCGGCAACGAATGTGATCCCGAAAGGCGCGACCCAACCGCCGAAGTTCAGCGTGAGGATCTCTCCGCCTCGTGTGCGGGCGAGAATCACGGTCGCGACCCCGAGAGACGCCGCGGAGGCGGCGACGCACACGATCGCCTGAGGGCGAGATCTGCCCCAGAAGAGGATGCAGACCGCCGCGGCGAGCATCGGGATGAGCACCGGGAGCGCGATCAGCATGGGTATCGATCCGTCGAGGTCATTTCTTCAAGGTCATCGGTTTCAATCTGCTCGTACGCTCCCTTGATCAGAACGATCGTGAACGCGATGACTCCGAAGGAGATCACGATCGCGGTCAGGATCAAAGCGCCAGGGAGAGGGTCGGAAAATGGTGCATCGGGGACTGTCTCGCCCGGGCGAATCAGCGGTGGCCGACCTTTGATCGGGACTGCCACGAGGTAAATCAGAAGGTTGGCGGCGTGGCTCAGCAGGGCCAGTCCGATCACGAGTTTCACGAAGCTGCGTCGGAGCAGCATGTATGTTCCGGCCGCGACAAGCACTCCGCAGCAGACAGCCAGCACGATGTTCATTGTTGCCGCTCCTCAAGTGTGAAGGCCATGAGGAGGGTTGATCCGAGTACGGCGAAATAGACACCAACATCGAACACAAACGGAGTCCCGAACTTCACGCCGTCGTATCCCGCGAAGTCCAATTCGGTCCATAGCCCTTTGAAGTAGGGGTAGTTCTGAAACAGTGCGGGTGCCCCGCTCAGAAGCGCGATGAGCAACCCCGAGGCGATCAGTGTGCGGGGCTGGACATGGAGCTGGCGTCGCGCAGAGGGAAGGTCGACGGCGAGCGCGTAGAGGATGAATCCCGCCGCCGCGACGAGACCCCCGATGAAGCCGCCGCCCGGTTCGTTGTGTCCTCGAAGCAGGAAGACGATCGACAGGAGCAGCACCACCGGAAGGAGCACGCGTGCCGCGACTTGAAGGATGATGGAGTTCACTTCGATCCCTCCGGCGCACGATACGGGCGCATCGTCAACAGCGTGTAGACGCCGATCGAAGCGACAGCGAGCACGAAGATTTCGCCGAGCGTATCGATGGCTCGGTAATCCACGAGGATCACATTCACGACATTCCGGCCGTACGCCTGCGTGACGGAGTTCGCTGCCTGATACGCAGAGATCGGCTCCGGCACCGCGACTCCGAGCGCGATCAGGGCGAGGACCGTGACCACGGATCCCAGACCCAGGGCGATCACGATATCGATACTTCGCGAGAGCGTGCGGGTGTACTGTGCAAAGCGCGGCAGGCGATGCGTCACGAGCACAAAGAGAACCACGATCAGGGTTTCAACTGCAAACTGGGTTCCCGAGACATCGGGAGCCCCTTGCAGGATGAAGTAGATCGCCAAGGCAAAGCCGATGCCGCTCAATGCCGCGATCGCACCGAGCCGGGATCGGATAAGCGTTGCCGACACCGCAGAAGTGACGATGGTCAGGACCAGCATGGCATCAAGGACGGTCAGAGCACTGAACTCCGGCAAGAGTTCCGCAACACTGTCCAGCCGGAGGATCGACAACGCAACGAGCGCTGTGGTGGTGAGCACAACGGTGCGGACATAGATCCGCAGACTGCCGTTCTGCAGTAGCTGCGTGAGAATGTTCGCGAACCGCATTGTGGCGGCGATCGAGCCGTCGTAGGTGCGCTCCGGACCGACGCGATCCACCGCTTTTGAGGCCGCGACCACGGATCGGTATTGGTGGCGTCTCAGAAACAGGAGACCACCGAAAAGCACAGCACCGATACTGATCAGCAGGGCTGGCGTGATCGGCCATACGAGATCGGTCAGTTTCAGCTTCAGGACTTCGTCGATGGCGGATCCCGAAACAGAAGTCCCGACCAAACCGACCAGCGGCGTGATGCCCAACGCCGGAAACAGGCCGAACACCAGACCCAGCGAGCCAAGAAGCAGCGGTCCGATCCACTGCTGCCAATCGCATTCATGCGGGTGCGCATCCTCGGCAACATCGGATACTGTGGCAGCCATGAAGAACGGCTTGAAGCAGACCTGGAACGCCGCGAAAACGGTGAGCACCGCAGCGAGGCCGGTCGCTGCGGCAAGGAAAAGAGATAACTGAGAGTGACCGAGCGTTGCCTTCAGGAGCAGTTCCTTGCCGGCGAAACCGAGAAACGGCAAAACGCCCGCGAGCGACAATCCGCCAAGTATCGCTGAAACGCGCGTGATCGGCATATGCCTGCCAAGATGTCCAACGGCCTCGGTGTTCTTGGTTCCGGCGGCGTGCACCGCGCTTCCTGCGAGCAGAAACAGGCACGCTTTGAACAACGCGTGTGCAATCAGGTATGTGGCGGCGGCGTAATACGCGCCGAGGCCGATGAGCATCACCAGGATGCCCAGCGAACTGACGGTTGAGTAAGCAAGGATCTTCTTGAACTCGATGCTGCGGCTCGCGAGGAATGCACCCAGCAGCATGGTTGCCGTGCCGAAGGTCGCCAGCACCGGTTCCCAGAGCTCGTGGCCGCTGAGGGTCGGGTGCAGCCGTGCAATCAGATACACACCCGCCTTGACCATCGTCGAGGAGTGCAGCAGGGCACTGACCGGCGAGGGGGCTTCCATGGCGTTGGGGAGCCAGAAGTGAAACGGCACGATCGCGCTCTTCGAGAAGCACCCAACGAGAATGAGGATGATCGCAGGGGTCAGAAGCGAACTTGACTGGATCGAATCCCGGTCTAGGGCGGCGAGCGAGAACTCCGGAGAGGCGGGGCCTCCCGACGCGATGGCGAGCAGGATGACACCGGCCAGGAGCGCGAGCCCACCGAGTCCGGTCACGATGAGCGACTGCCACGCACAGCGTCGGGCGTTCGGCCTGTGGAAATCAAAGCCGATCAGAAGGAACGAGGTAATGCTCGTTAATTCCCAGAAGACGAACATGACCAGCATGTTGTCGGCCAGAACAAGGCCGAGCATGGCGGTCATGAACGCGATAAGCGTGGTGTAGAAGCGCCCGAGTCCGGGTGAGTCCATGAGGTAGCTTCCGGTGTACAACAGCACCAGACCGCCGATGCCGCAGATCAACACCGCAAACATCGCGGAAAGACCGTCGAGCGTGAACGAGAGGTTGACCCCGAGTGAAGGAACCCACTCGAAATTCTGAGAGATCGTGCCGCGATCCAGCAGGGTCGGGATCCGAGTCGCGAACCAGCCGGCAAGCGAAAGCGAAACCGCAGCGATCGGGATGCTCGCGCGTGAGCCCAGCACGCGAACGCCGATCGGTGCGATCAGAGCGAGCAGGGCCAGGATGGCGACGGATTCGAGCATTTGGGTATATGAACTCGCGGTTTTGCCGCGATTCCAGAATCGGGAGGTCGATTATTGGCACACCCTGACGGGCGTTCAAGCATCCGAGTGGTTCAAAGTGGAGAGTGCCGTACCACCGACCCCCCGACGATGAACATGATGTCCTCGGCGATGTTTCCGGCGAGATCGCCGATGCGCTCGAGCGTCCTGGCCATGAGCACGGTGGTCATGTACCCGCCGGCGTTCTCTGAATCGCGTTCGATCTGCTTGAGCGCCCAGTCGAAAAGCTCTCGGTTCCGCTCGTCAACGAAGGAATCACTCCTCCGGACAAAGCGGGCAAGCTCGACATCGTTGTTTTCCAGCGCGAGGATCGCGTTCTTGACCATCTCGCAGACGGCCTGGCCCATCGATTCCGCGGCGGGTGGTGGGTTCACCTTCGGGCCACGCTCGGAAAGCCGGATCACTCGTTTGGCGATCGAACGCGCGAGGTCGGCGATCCGTTCCAGAGAGGTGTTCATCCGGAGCGTGGCCATGACGAGACGGAGATCCGAAGCGACCGGCTGATGACGAGCCAGAATGCCGAGGCACTCGTTCTCGATGTTGAGCTCCATCTGGTCGATGGCGCTGTCCGCGACCCGGATCGAACGCGCCAACTCAACATCCCATGCGAACCACGCTTCGAGTGCCGTCTGCACCCGAGTCTCCGTCTCCCTCGCCATGGTGTGGAGCGCAGATCGCAGTTGTTTCAGTTCGCGTTCGAGTTCGACAGACATGGAATGCAATCCCTCTGCCCGATATGAAGGGCGAGATCGAGTACGGCCGGATTCGGGGAAAACCCCGATAAAATCGCGGCATCATTCCGTCATATTAGCAAAGTGAACGGGTACACGCCGCCAGAAATCTGGAACCCCCGACAGCGCGCGGCGGAATCAGCCGAATCGGCCGGTCACATAGTCCTCGGTCTGTGTCGACTTGGGATTCGTGAAGATATTGATCGTGTCATCAAATTCGATCAGCTTGCCCTCATAGAAGAACGCCGTCTGATCCGAAACCCGTGCCGCCTGCTGCATGTTGTGCGTCACGATCAGGATCGTGAACTCCTTGCGGAGCTCGACGATCAGGTCTTCGATGCGGATCGTCGCCTTCGGGTCCAACGCAGAACAGGGCTCGTCCATCAGCAGGACATCGGGGGACAGCGCGATCGCTCGAGCGATGCACAGGCGCTGCTGCTGACCGCCGGAAAGTCCGAGCGCCGACTGCTTGAGCCGGTCCTTGACCTCGTCCCAGAGCGCTGAGGCGCGAAGAGATGATTCGACAAGGTCATCGGTCTCGGATTTGTTCAGCTTGTAGTGCAGACGCGGCCCGAACGCGACATTGTCATAGATCGACTTCGGGAAAGGGTTCGGCTTCTGGAACACCATGCCGACCCGGCGACGCAGATCCACCGCGTCCACCTGCTTGCCCGTCAGGTCTGCGCCGAGCAGCGACATCTTTCCCTCAGAGCGCGCGCCGGGTATCAGATCGTTCATCCGGTTCACCCAGCGCAGGAAGGTCGACTTGCCGCAGCCCGATGGGCCGATCAGAGCGGTCACGCGGTGCAGCGGGACTTCCAGATCGATTCCGTGCAGGGCTTGAAAGCCCCCGTACCAGCTCGAAAAGTTCTGCACGGAGAGCGCCGTCTTCGTCGGTTGGGCATCGTCCCGGCCAGAGAACGCCATGCGCGCGACATTCGCGAGCGAGGAGTTGCTCGGCTTATGCTCGGACTGTTGGCTGGCTTTCTCTGGCTTCACAGACTGGTGCTCCCAGGGGTGGGCGTCGGCGATGGCATTGGTTCTGTTCATCATGGTATCGGCCTTGGCGGCAGCAGGGAGGTTCGTTCTCAACTCAGCGGTTTCTGGAGTTTCTGACGGATCAGGATCGCCACACCGTTGAAGGCCAGCAGCACCGTCATCAGCACAAGGATCCCTGACGCGGCTACACGCTGGAACTCCATGTCCGGCTGGCGCAGCCAGTCGTAGATTTGCAGAGGCATCGCGGCGAAGCCGGACATCAGGTTGTCCGGCGTGAAGGTCACGAAGGTCACGCCGCCAATGATGAGGATGGGGGCGGCTTCACCGATCGCCCGGCTCATGGCCAGAATGCATCCGGTCATGATGCCCGGGATGGCGTTGGGCAAAGTCATCGAGCGAACCATCTGCCACTGCGATGCACCCAGCGCGAGAGCGCCCTGTCGAAGCGTATCCGGCACGGCACGCAAGGCCTCCTGCGAAGCAATAATCACCACCGGCAGGATCACGAGCATCAGTGTCAGGCCCCCCGCCAGCACGCTCGCACCCATCGGAAGCCGAATGTGCAGCGGGTGGTCCTCATCCAGGAATGTGATCATATTCTGCGTCGAATAAGCCAACTGACCGTTCGGACGCGTCGCGATATCATCGACGGTGAAGGTCACCGGCTCGCTCTGAAGGTCCCTTCGCACCGTGATCGTGCCATCGGAGATGGAGGGGATCTTGCCGATGACCTCTCGGCCGTCCTTGAGCTTGAAAAAGTGATTGCGGATCCGAAGCTTGTCGATGTCCTGCTTGGCGTCCTTGATCATGTCTCGTGCGACGAACACACGCCCATTTCGCACCGTCTCAACCACAAAGCGTGCCTGCCCCTCGAGTCGGAATGTCGCCTCGAACGGACGAGCGGCGAACGGCTCCTCGTCGATCATCTCCCCTGACAGGATGTCGAATGGAGACAGCGTGAAATCCCCGATCTGCTCGGTCGAGAACCGGAACTCATAGTCCTCTGTGAACTCAACCGTGCCCGTGATCTGAATGACCTCTTCGGCTTCGGGGAAACGCGTGATCTGCTCATACTTCATGCGCTCCAGGCGGGACTCGCCGATGAACGGCCCTTCCAGCGTGTACACATCGCTCTGAATATCGGTGGTGATGCCGACGACAGTCGTGCCGTCCTTCAGGTGGTACTCGTCGAAGGCCTGGTAATCGAGTGGCGTGCCGAGGAGACCGAACATTCGGGCGAATACGGTCAATCCGATCAGGCCGTAGACCACCGATGGAACGCCCGCGAGATTGCGGATATTCGTCGCGACGATACGGTGCAGAACGATGGCAAAACGCTGCTTCGGCTTGAATTCTTCCAGGAATATCGCCGTACCAATCCCGATCGGAATCGCGGCGATCGCGCAGACGCACAGCAACCAGATCGCACCCACCAGCGGGGATTCGAATCCCGCTTTGCGGGGGTTGACCGAGGGTGACCCGCCGATGAACTCGCCCAAAGAACCGAGCGTCGGCTCACCGAGAACTGCCAGACGGCTCACAGGATTGCCCTTGGCCGCGATCACCTGTTCGCTTCCGTCCGGGAAGGTGAGAATGACCCTTCCGTCCTCGGTTGTTCTCAGGGCGGATCCTTCCAATGGTTCATCGCCGGGAATACCAACGATCTCTTCGCTGCTCACCCGGTAGGTCAGAGCGATCCGTCGCGAAGAGATGTCAAGCTCAGAGTTGACCAGCTGATTGGCAGTCGCGATACGGTCCGTGGTCCCGTCCGAGTAGCGGAGCAGGAGGTTGCCACCATCGACAACCGTGGAAGCGCCGGCCAGACTCCGATCGGATTCCACTTGCACGCTCCGAACGCGATCCTCCGAAAATGTCAGCACAATCTGCCTGGTGTCCTCGTCGAGCCGCTGGTCGACCAGATTCGAACTATGCGGCAGCACGGTGATCTGGAAGTCGAAAAGATGCTTGGTCCCGTTCAGAAAGATCGAGAGCAGGAGCACGCCGAGACACAGAACCGAGACACTCGTAAAGGCCAGGCAGAGGTACAGGAACAAACTGTTCTTGCGGTTGCGAGTCGCGACCGGGACGGTCGCAGCGTTCTTGATGGATGACACGCCGATCATTCGTACTCCTCGCGGAACTTCTTGAGGATGTAGTTTCCGAGCAGAGTCAGGGCGAGCGTGATCACGAACAGCGTTGCGCCGATCGCGTAGCTGGAGTAGTACTCCACCGAGCCGTGAGGAGCATCGCCAAGGAAGATCTGCACCATGTAGGCGGTCATGGTCTGCGATCCCTGAGTGGGATTCGTTGCCAGTCGGGCCATGCCGCCCGCCGCCAGCGCCACGATCATGGTTTCGCCGATCGCACGGGCGATCGCCAGAAGGAAAGCCGCCATCACCCCGGAAAGAGCCGCAGGGACAACGACCTTGGTCGAAACATCGAACTTCGTGGCACCCAGCCCGTACGCACCCTCGCGGAGGGATCGGGGAACCGCCCGCAGCGCGTCCTCGGAGAGCGAGCAGACGGTCGGCAGACAGAGAATCCCAACCGCGATGCCGGCGGAGGTCGAATTGAAATACTCAAAGATCTTCTCGCCGGTGAAGGCCTCCGAGGTCGAACGAAGAGCAGGGGTAATGACCGCAAGAGCGAAAAACCCGTACACCACGGTCGGAATGCCGGCGAGCACTTCCAGCACCGGCTTCAGCACCGCCCGAACGCGAGTTGGTGCGTATTCACTCAGATACACCGCTGTGATGAGGCCGATCGGGAGGGCGATCACCGCGGCGATCGCCGTCACCATCAGCGTTCCGGTGACCAGAGGCCACATGCCGAATTTCTTGTCGGCCCCGAGCAGCGGGTTCCACTCCAGCCCGGTCAGGTATCCGATAAAGGAGACCCCCTCGAACTCGCTGAAGAAGTGGTAACTCTCACTGAACAGGATGTAGACGATCGAGGTCGTGATGAGGATCGAGAACGCTGCGCAGAGAACCAGGCAGCTGAAAATCAGAGCTTCTCGAAACTTGCGGAGGGTGACATTCTTCTCGCGCCGGGATGAAGATGGGAGTTTCGGCACTTCAAGCCCCGATGAACTGCTCATTTCCGAGTACCCCTCGTTCGATCAGGACAATGGTGCGGGCCGCTCTGAAAGAGCCCCACCGGGCGCTGACCCGGTGGCGGCAGAATAACGAACTGTCGTCAGATGGTCTCGCGATCAACGATACACATTCACGACGCTGCCGTGGACCGGATTGCCCTCGGCATCGTGGAACTGAGTCCCGGTCTTGCCCTGGCGGAAGTTCCGGGTGGCGCGGAAGTACACGCTCTGAGGCAGAGCAACATACCCGACTTCCGCGGCGTACTTCCCGGCGTTCTCAAGGTAGTACTGGATGAACGCACGGATCTCGGGGCGCTGGGCCGACTTCGTGTTCACATAGACGAACAGCGGACGCGAGAACGGAGCGTAATCGCCCGCTTCGATCGCCTCGGGGGTCGGGCCGACCGCTTCACCGGTCTCGGGATTGACGATATTCACCGCCTTGAGCTTGTTCTTGTTCTCCTCGTAGTAAGCAACACCGAAGAAGCCGATCGCGCCGGCTTCGTTGGCGACACCGTTCACGAGGATGTTGTCGTCTTCCGAAACGGTCACATCGTCGCGGACATTGCCATCCTCGACGATCACTTCCTTGAAGTAATCAAAGGTGCCCGAGTCGGTGCCGGGGATGAACATCTTGATCTCGCGCCGGGGCCAGTTCGGGTTCAGATCGTTCCAGGTCTTGACCTCGGAACCGGCGAGAAACAGCTTCTTCAGATCCTCGACGGTGAGCTGCTCGCACCAGTAGTTGTCGTTGTTGACCACGAAGGTCAGACCGTCGTACGCCACGGGGAGCTCGATGAACTCCACACCGTTCTCCTTGGCAACCTTCATCTCCGACCACTTGATCGGACGAGACGCGTTGGAGATGTCCGTCTCACCGACGGTGAACCGTTTGAAACCGCCGCCGGTGCCGGTGATCGCGTTCTGGATCTGCAGGTCCGGGTTCATCTCGCGGAACGACTCGGCGACCGCGATGGTGATCGGGGCGACCGTCGACGAGCCGGCGATGTTCACCGAGCCGGTGACCGGTGCGCTCGCCGCAACAGCAACAGCGCCGAGTCCCAGAGCAGCGATCGAGCCCAGCACTTTCGTGTTCTTCTTCATGTCATGATTCCTGTGGAAAGGGGCCTACTTCGGGACCTCGCTCGGTCCTTGACGGTCGGAATCGTCTGCTCACACTGTTCAGATTGTGTTAAGGCGGCATTAGGAATACTGCAACTCCGCATCCGGCGAATCCGGATCCGCTGCCAGAGGGAAAAGCAGGCGGAATTTCGACCCTTTGCCTGGTTCTGACTCGGCAATAATGCTCCCGCCATGGACAAGGGCGATGTGCTTCACAATCGCAAGCCCGAGCCCAGTGCCACCGAACTCGCGGCTTCTGGCCTTGTCCACGCGATAAAACCGTTCGAACAGGCGGGGCAGGTGCTCGGGAGCGATACCCGGGCCCTCATCGGCCACCTCGAACTCCACAAACCGTTCGCCTTCTTCCTCAACTTCTCGAACCCGCACGGTGACTCTGGTGCCAGGCGGGCAATACTTGATCGCGTTGCTGATCAGGTTCGTGATCGCCTGCTCGGCCAGCCGGGCGTTGGCCTCGATGTACAGCGATTTGGAAACATGAAGAACGATCGGGATGTTCTTCTGGCGTGCCTCCGGTTCCAGATGCACGCGCACGGCGTGAAGCAGGGCTCCAGCCGGGGTCGGCTGCGTGACCAGACGGTCCGAAACATCCGCTCGCTCCAAACTGGTCAGCGCGAGCATGTCATCGATGATCTGCCCAAGCCGCTCGGCGTTGCGAGCGACGATCGCCAGAAACTTGTTCGCCTGCTCTGGGTTGTCGAGCCCGTCCTCGAGGAGCGTCTCCACATACCCCTTGATGTTGGTGATCGGCGTGCGCAGCTCGTGAGAAACATTCGCCGCGAAGTCGGTCCGAAGGTTCTCGAGCTTCTTCAGATGAGTCACATCGCTGAGCACGATGATCGAACCGACCCGCTTGCCGTTCGCATCCCGAAGGCGACCCGCGATCGCTCGGACGATGAGCGAACTCCGTTCGCGCAGCTCAAGTTCGCGGCTCATCTCCCCCTGCTCGGTGACCACATCCGCCGCGAACCGCAGAAGGGCCGGTTGGCTGACGAGTTCGGCAAAGCGCCGGCCCCGAGCCGCGGCTCCGGTCAGGCCGAGCAGTTCCTGAGCCACACGGTTGATGCTGAGCACGCGCTGCTGCGCATCGATCGCGATAACCCCGACCTGCATCGATTGAAGCACCGACTCCTGCTCGTTGCGCTGAGCGGTCAGGAGCTCGACCTGCTCTCCGACTCGCTTTCGGATCTGATCCAGTGAGTCCGCCAGTGCATGCAATTCTCGCGAGGAGATGCGGGGTACGCCTTCGAGCTCACCGGACTCGGTAAACGACTTTGCGCTGGCCGAGATCCGCTCGATCTTTCTGCCGACCAGCCACAGAAACGCGGTACTGGCGAGAATGTTCACGCATCCCGCAAGGACCAGCGCGCCGAACCACATGCCGTTGCTTTCGTTTCGCCACAGAACAGCCGCGGCCGCTCCGAGCAGCAGCGCATTCAGAGCACCCATCACGATCAGGAAGGACACCCAGAGCGAGCGATGGCGTGACTGTTCCATATGCGAAGCGTACCGCCGAGCACCCCGAGGCGAGCGTTCAGGCCATCGATCCCTGTTGGCTCGGATGACGATCCCATTGCTCAGCAAGGCGGTAACCGACGCCACGAACCGTCTCGATCAGCGCGCCGTACTCGGCCAGCTTCTGCCGCAGTGCGGCGACATGCACATCGATCGCACGGCTGGAGAGCACCGCGTCCTCACCTCGCACCGCAGAAACGATCTGGTCCCGGGTCCGCACGAACCCGGGACGAGTCGAGAGGTAATGCAGGAGTCGGTACTGGGTCAGCGTCAATTCCAGGTCTTCGCCGCACAAGGTCGCGGTGTGGCGCGCCGGGTCGATGATCAGATCGCCACCGGCCAGAGCGATCTGGCCTCCGGTATCGGTCTCGCGGCGGCGGAGCGCCGCTTTCACGCGAGCAATCAGCACACGCGGGCTGAACGGCTTGGTCACATAGTCTTCGGCGCCGAGTTCGAGTCCGACCACGATGTCGGATTCCTCACCCCGAGCGGAGACCATGATGATCGGGATATCCGCAGTGTTGGGATCCCGCTTCAGTCGCTTGCACACCTCAAGGCCGTCAAGGTCGGGGAGCATGATGTCGAGGATGATCAGTTTCGGAGATGCCGAACGGATCGCGTCGAGAGCCACGCTTCCTGAAGTGATCAGGCGAGTCGCGTAGCCCTCCCGTTCGATGTGGTACTGGATCAATTGGGCAATGTCGGTCTCGTCCTCGACGATGAACACACACGGTCGGTCCATTGCACACATCTCCTCGGGCACCCGGCGCGGGCGGACTCACATTGTGAAGAAGCGTAGGGACTTGATCTCCACCGTACAGAGGGTTGTGCCGGAATTAACCAGACCTGAGCGCAAATCAGTTCAAAACCGCGACTTGGATGTGAATTTCTCACACAGAGGCCACGGATGCTGTGGGCCGAGGTCACCGGCCCCGAGCACCGCGAGTCAGGCCCTCGATACACTGAGCCCCATGATCCCGATCAAGCCGCTGGTCATTTCCGCACCCTTCGGGAACTACATCCAGCCCTCCTGCGCGACACCGACGCTCGGCACTTTCACCGCCGCCCCCCGGCCGGGCAGACTCTGGAGAATCCTGAAAACCGTTCGGTACTACCGGCGTCTGGACGCCTGGGTAAACAAGATCGGCCTGCGCAACCCCGGCATCGATCATCTCCTGGGTCAGGTGGAGAAGGGCAAAATCGAGCCCGCGGACAAACTGCTCTCGATTCACGGCTTCACGGATGAGGACTGGTGGGCCCTGCTCGAGAAAGCCGCCTCCGTGAAGCCGCTCGCGATCGAACTGAATATCTCCTGTCCAAATGTAGGCGAAATATCATGGCCCCGTGAGCTTTTCGCCACAGCGGTCAAGACCGGCATCCCGATCATCGTCAAGATCCCCCCGGTTCGGTACGAGCGGATCGTCCGGGAGTCGCTTGCTGCCGGGGTGCGCTGGTTGCACTGCTGCAACACGCTGCCGGTCCCGGCCGGGGGGATGTCCGGAAGACCGCTGCTCCCGATCTCGCTCCGCGTCGTTCAGGAAGTTCGGGGGATGGCACACGCGGCCGGATACCGGGATCTCAGGATCATCGGTGGCGGGGGAGTCCGATCCGCTGAGGATGCTCGCTCCTATCGAGATGCCGGTGCGGATGTTGTCGCGGTCGGAACGATGGTGTTCAGCCCCAGATACCTGTCGAAATCTCACACCGAGACCATGCTTCGGCCGATCGCCGATGAAGCGAGCCGAATCGTAAGCGGTCAGCAGGTCAGCGAACCCGCTTGATTCGGGTGGTCGATGTGCTTTCCACCGTGATGGTGATCCCCTGAGCGCTGGATTCCATAACCGAAACGGATTCCGTTTCCAGCGAATCGAGGATTCCAAGCGTGCCGTTCCACTTGAGATGTCCCGAGAGTTCCGCTTTCTTGGTTTCGATGTTGGGCAGCACCGCGGCATCACCCGGCATGGCCGCCTTCGGCTCTCCCGTAACCTCGATGTGCGCGATGTCCCCGGCGTTTTCGCCTCGGATCATTCGCAGGGTGAGTTCGCTTTGCGGAACACCCAATCCGGGGATCTCGGGTCGTTGGACCTGCCATTCGTCCCCGGGTCGGGACAGCGTCCGATCACTCTCATCGGTGACCCGGAGGAACGGCTGGAACATCGCGATCGCGGCCTGCTCACCGAAAAGCTGGTCGAACAGCAGCCCGGCCAATCCTTCTGGTGCGATTTCCTCCAGACCTTCCACGCATGAGATCGTGCCTCGCTGATCCACGGTCAGGCGGATCGGCTTATGAATCAGAGGGCGGCAGATTTCCGCATAAACATTTCCACGATCCGTACTCGCGGGCTGATCGGAATCAAAAGCACCCGGAACCTGCCCCCCGTCGATGGTGAGTTCCAATCGGCGGTAGGTGACGGCGACGGCATACTGGTCCTCCGGTGAATGCTCGCCGAGTACCTCCAGTTCGATCTGGGCATTCATCTTCGCCTGCGAGACTTGGTCGCTGCCGAACGCGCTCATCTTCATCATCGAGTCGATGGCATAGTCGAACCTGTGCTTCAGCGCCTCGCTGAGGTTGGGGAGCATGTACACACCCGGCGGGGCTGATGCGCCCTGAATCGGCGAGTTCAGGATCAAGAGCGTCAGCAGGGTGATCGTCGCGATGAATGGCCGCATCGGGCTTCTCCTTCTTGGGGCGTTTGCACCACAGTGGGCTGGCTGGGTTCATTCCGGAGCGGGGGCCTGTGGATCATCTTCATTCGCGGGGAGATTTTCCAGAGACCATGGGCTTTCCGATCGTTCGATTTCGAGCAGCGAGCGGACACGCAGTTCCACTGGACCTGACGCCATGCCCTTCGGGATGCCCGCCATTCGGACGGCCTGACGCGAAGTAAGCGACTCCAGCACGCCGAGCCGCGTATTCCAGACCACGCGGCCGCTCCCCGAGGAGTCCCTGAGCGTAATCCCGGTATCGCGCCGAACCTCGCCGGTCGAAAATTCGTTCCTGACCGTCATGGTCGCTCGGTCGGACTCGTGACTCTCCAGAGTCCAGCGGGTGAGCGCGACCACATCAAAGCCCAGCCCGGAGTCCTGCTCGCTCGATTGCTCCCACTGCGAACCGATTTCAACTCGCCCGCCTTCCGGATGGACCTGAAGCAGGGGGAGGAATCGGTCACGGATCATCTCGGTGCTGAACAATTCGGCATCGCCGAATGCCTCCGGAATGTCCACCGCGCTGATCGCGCCAGCCCTGTTCAGGGTGATCCCGATCGCGTTGCCGAGAAGCGGGTCGAGAACCTCGGCGTACTGCTGGGCCACGAACTCGCCTCGCCCGAGGTTGGCTTTGCCCCGGACCGTGCCCGTCTCCGGGTCGCGCAAGCCGGTGTCGTAGATCACATCCTCGAATTCACCGAGCAGATTCGGTGCCTGGGTCTTGAGGACGATGCGATCGAATCGGAGCTCGGCCCGGAGCTGCTGACCCTCGACTGCCAGGGTGGAGCGAGTGAGGTAGTAGGTCAGCGTGGTGGTCTGCGAAATTTCCTGCTCGAGGTCGGGAATGGATCGAGTGATGATCGACTCGCTGGTGACACGGAAGCGATGTGGTTGATCAATCTCGAAGCGCGGCGATAGATCGACCTCTTGCGTGAGCGCGAGGCCGGGCATCGACAGTGCAGCAGCGAGCGCCCAGAGAGTTGCGAGGAGGCGTAGGTTCATGCTTCGATTGTACGCCTCGTTTCGGCTAGGTCCGAGCGACGGCCTGACAAACCTTCTGTGCGGCGTCTCCCAGATCGTCTGCGGCCTGCATCGTCGGGATGTCCGACTGGGCCTCCTGCAGGATCTTCTTGCCCGCCTCGACATTCGTGCCTTCGAGGCGGACGACCAGGGGGACTTTGAATCCCACCTGCTTGGCGGCGTTCACGACGGCCTGGGCGATCACATCGCAGCGCATGATGCCGCCGAAGATGTTGACCAGCACGCCCTCCACGCCCTTGTCGTCGAGGATGATCTTGAAGGCCTCGGTCACGGCTTCCTCGGAGGCGCCGCCGCCTACATCGAGGAAGTTCGCCGGCTCGCCGCCGTGATGCTTGATGATGTCCATGGTGGACATGGCGAGGCCTGCCCCGTTGACGAGGCAGCCGATGTTGCCGTCGAGCTGGATGTAGGAAAGACCGAACTTCTGGGCCTTGAGCTCGTTGGCGTTGTCCTCGGAGGGGTCGTGGAGAGCAGCGATGTCCTTGTGGCGGAACAGGGCGTTGCCGTCGAACCCGAACTTCGCGTCGATCGCGAGCACCTGGCCATCGGGATGGTCCTGCGTGGCTGGGGTCACGATCAGCGGGTTGATCTCCGCCAGCTCGCAATCTTTGTCACGGAAGACCGAGTCCAGAGCGAGCATGATCTTGACGGCCTGCCCGACCTGCTTGCCGGTGAAACCAAGCCGGAACGCGAGGCGGCGGGCCTGATGTGGCTGGAGGCCCATCAGCGGGTGGATCGGCTCTTTGATGATCGCATCGGGGTTCTTCTCGGCGACGACTTCGATCTCGGTGCCGCCCTCGGCGGACGCGATCAGGATGTTGCGCCGGGTCGCCCGGTCGGTGGTGATCGAGAGGTAGTATTCCTTTTCGATATCCACGCCAGCGGCCATCAGGATCTTCTTGCATTCCACGCCGTCGGGGCCGGTCTGCTGGTTGACCATTTTGTTAGAGAACATGAACCGGGCGGCTTCTTCGGCCTCCTCGGGGGACCGGACGAGTTTCACGAATCCGGCCTTGCCGCGTCCTCCGGCGAAGACCTGGGCCTTGACGACTACCAGATCGGTGCCGGATTCCTTGGCGATCTGCTTGTAGGTCGTCGCGGCGTTCTCGACATTCTCGATGACGGTACCGGCAGGCACCGGAACGCCGGCATTCGAGAGGATGTCACGGGCCTGGTATTCGTGGATTTTCATGCTGCTTCCTGCTGCGATGGGTGGAAGTGAATTGAGGGGTGGTCATGATAACCAGAGCCGGGCTGCCGGTCAGACCATGAAAAAAGCCAGTCTGGATGGACTGGCTTGGGGGTTGGTTCTGATGGGAGTGCGGCTTACTTGTCGGCCACATTCAGGGACCGACCAAGACGACGCTTGCGGTTCATCATCTTGCGACCGTTGCTGGTACGCATGCGGGCACGGAATCCGATGGCACGCTTGCGCTTGATTCTGCTGACGCGGCGGGGGTAATGCATGGCTCTATCCTGGCAAGTGGCCGCTGGATACGGCTCGGATTCAAAGTCGATGTACGAATCCCCAGCCCGGAAACCGGGGCGGGCCGAGAAGTGTACCAAGTTACCTGAGATATGCAAGATCCTCTGGGTTTGGTCTTTCCCGGCGAGGAATATCGCCGATAATGCGGTATTCTTTGGTATTCGGGCCGGATTGTGACGACGGCCCAGGACTCGCGCGGCGAGCGAAGTGGCCGTTTCTGGCAGGAATCGGCAACGGCCCCTTGGCCCACGCGCATCCGATGACCGTTTCACGACGGTCGTGTGAGTGAAGCCGACGGTTTTTCCTCATCCTGAGGGAAGATCGACTATGGCCGTGCGCCGGAGTGGGATGCGATGACCCTCGATGAAGCCACGCTCGCCGAAGCCGAACGAGTGCTCGGCTATCGATTCGCCCAGCGCGAGCTCCTCGAAAGGGCGCTGATCCACGCCTCGATCGCCGATGATCGCCTGGCTTCGAACGAGAGACTGGAGTTTCTCGGCGATGCGGTACTGGGGTATGTGGTCTGCGAGCACCTGTATCGGACCTACGAGGACCTGCTCGAAGGCGAGTTGACCAAGATCAAATCTGCCGTGGTTTCGCGGAGTCTGTGTGCCCGGATCGCCCGCGAGCTGGGTCTCGATGGGATGATCGCGCTGGGCAAAGGCATGCAGGTGCGCGAGGAGTTGCCCTCGTCGCTTGCCGCGGCGGTCTTCGAGTCGGTGATCGGGGCGATCCTGCTCGATGGGGGGATCGAACCGGCTCGGCTGTTCATCATGGAGCACTTGCACGCGCACATCGAAGAGGCCGCGTCCTCCGGGCATCAGCAGAACTTCAAGTCCGTCCTGCAGCAGCACGCCCAGGCGCACCTCGATCACCAGCCGGTGTATGTGCTGGTGAACGAGTCCGGCCCCGACCACGCCAAGCGATTCGAGATCGCGGTCCAACTCGGCGGGCGACGGTTTGAATCATGCTGGGCGGCATCCAAGAAGCAGGCGGAGCAGAAAGCCGCTTTCCGTGCGCTCGAGGAACTGGGCCTGATCCGTACCACTCGAGACGGGGTCGCCGTGTATGTGCCCGAGGATCTCGAATCGTCGGGCGGGCAGGGATAACCCGATCTCCGCTCAGATGGGGTTGAGTTTCACACGGAAGCGACCCGGTTCGGATTCACCGGGAAGTAGGGGGCGAGGCCATGCGGTCATTCCCGGTTTGTCGTCTGCGGTTGATCTGGAGTCGGTTCGAACGAAGCCGATCGGCAGCGTGCCATCCCTCATCGCCCGGGTGATCACGGGTTCGGGGATCACCAGAAGGGCCGACCAGCGGTCGTCGGTGATGGTGGACTCGGCATCGTTGGGCGAGACGCTGAGGACCGACAGGGATCTGCGGTACGGGCCGAGGTGCACTTCGATGCGCTCGTTGACCAGTTCTTCGCGGCTGAGCCCGCTCGGATACCTCGCCTCCAGATAGAGATACCAGCGGCCTGAGGATTGATCCTGATAGAGGAAGGCCGCGGTCTGCCACTCCGAGGGCGCGAGTCGCGCTCCGGACGCGTTGAATGTGTACAGGTCGTGCCGCTCGAGCATCGGGCCCAGAGCGGTCCCGGGGCTGAAGACCTCCAGAGGACGAACCCGCAGGTCTACCGGTGTTTGCGAGCGTTCGTGCCGGAGCACGAGGGTTCCCTCAG